>CAZGWV010000008.1:43906-45504 GCA_964529555.1 uncultured Rhizobium sp. | reverse complement strand
TGCGGCAGGCGGAGTGGGATGCGCAGGTGAAGCGGCCCGATCCGCCCGAGCGGTTCAGCGCGCGCGGGGCGCATGTGGCGGGCGTGACGCCCCTGCCGGCACAGACGCAGGCGCCGGGCGAGACGGCGGAGGTTCGCAAGGGGCTGGCGTGCTGCAAGGGTGTGGTGACGGCGAAGGTGCGTGTGATAGACGACCCGCGCGTCGAGGCGTTGTCGCCGGGCGAGATTCTTGTCGCGCGGCATACCGATCCGGGCTGGATCGCGGTGTTCGCCAACGCGGGGGGCGTGATCGCGGAGCGTGGGTCCCTGCTGTCACACTCGGCCATTGTTGCGCGCGAGATGGGCGTGCCGTGTGTCGTTTCCCTGAAAGGTGTGACCCAATGGCTACGCACCGGGGACGTCGTGCGTCTGGACGGCGGCGCTGGAACGGTCGAAAGGATCGGCGGGGCGGACCAAGCAGAGGTCGCCGGACAGCCATGACCGATACCGACATCGCCAAGCGCGCATCGTTCGACATCATCCGCTATGCGCAGGCATGGGAGGACGCCGATATTCTCGCGGCTGCATTGCGTGTGAAGCCGTCTGACACGGTGGTGTCGATTGCGTCTGCAGGCGACAATGCGCTGGCGCTGCTGGCCGAGGGCGCGGACCGCGTGATCGCAGTCGATCTCAATCCGACGCAACTGGCGTGCGTACGTATGCGCATGGCAATGTATCGCGCGCATTCGCATCAGGACTTTCTGGAGCTGATGGGCTCGCGGCCATCGGGGCGGCGGCAACATCTGCTGGACTTGGCGGCGGTGAAACTGCCGGACGAGGATCAGGCGTTCTGGGCGGCGCGCAAGGACGATATCGCGCGCTATGGCATTGGCGGCGTGGGCAAGTTCGAGCGCTACTTCCGCACGTTCCGCGAATGGGTGATCCCGTTCATTCACACCAAGGAGGTGATCGACCTGCTGCTGACCCCGCGCGAGCCGGAGCAGCGCGCCGAGTTCTACGACAGGCGCTGGAACAACTGGGGCTGGCGCCAGATGGTGAAGGTGTTCTTCTCGCGCTTCGTGATGGGGCGGCTGGGTCGCGATCCGGCGTTCTTCGATCATGTCGAGGGCGGCCCGGCGGCGCAGGTGGCGCGGCTGACGCGCAAGGCGCTGGTGGATCAGGACCCGTCGGTGAACCCGTACCTGCACTGGATCCTGAAGGGATCGCACGGTGAAGCTTTCCCGCGCGCACTGGAAGAGGAGCGGTTCGAGATCATCCGTGAGCGGCTGGACAGGCTGGAGGTGCGGCTCTGCACGGTGGAGACGCTGGCGAGCGAGGGGGTGAAGGCGGATGCGTTCAACCTGTCGGATATTTTCGAGTACATGTCGCCCGAGGCGCATGAGGCGGCTTACGGGACAATTCTGGCGGCGAGCAATCCGGGCGCGCGGATCGCGTACTGGAACATGATGGCGCCGCGGCGCGTTCCGGCGAGCCTTGCTTCGCGGGTAACGACGAACGCAGCACTGGAGGCGAAGCTGAAGCCGCTGGACAAGGCGTTCTTCTATTCCGACTTCGTGATCGAGGAAGTGGTGTGAGCCCCGATCTCGCGATCAGCCTTGC
>CAZGWV010000008.1:40145-43806 GCA_964529555.1 uncultured Rhizobium sp. | reverse complement strand
TGCTGTTCTGGCTGAAGGATGGGCATTTCGTGTCCATCTCCATGCACGAGAAGGCGCCGCCGGGGCCTGTGCTTTACGTGCTGCCGATTCTGATCCTGACGCTGTGCGATGCGGCGAGCGCGCTGGTGGGCTCGCGCTATGGGCGGCGGAAATTCCAGATCGAGGAAGGATCGAAGAGCGTCGAGGGCGTGGTCGTGTTCGCCGTGACGGCGTGGCTCCTGTCGCTGATCGCGATCCTGCTGATGACGGATATCGGGCGCGGCGAGGCCGTACTGCTGGCCTTCATCACGGCGGTGTTCGGCGCGCTGCTGGAGGGGGCGAGCTGGCGGGGGCTGGACAATCTGTTCATTCCGCTGGGGCTCTACTTCCTGTTGTCGAACCTGCTCTATCTGGGCGTGCCGGGGCTGGCGACCATTGCGGGGTTCTTCTTGGCTGCCCTGCTTGCGCTGCTCTACGTGTCGCGGCATCGGCCGGGCGAGGAGCGGCATTTCCTGGCGGCAGGGGCTACGCTGTTCTTCTGCATTGCGATCTTCGCCGAACCGCCGAGCATCATCACGCCGGGCGTTGCAGTTGCGACCTATGTGGCGGCGGACGCTGTGCGCAAGGGCGAGCGGCCGGCGTTCGATGCGCTCAACCTGCTGATCGTGATCCTTGCGGTCGCCATGCTGTTCTTCGTCGTGAGCCATGTGACGCGGATGGACACGATTTTCGGATTCAACCTCTCCTTCGCCGCACTGGCGGCAGGGATTTCGGGGCGGTTCGCGCAGCATGGCTGGAAGATCATTCTCGTTGTGCTTGCCGCGTGGGCGGCCATGTCCGTACGGACATACTGGTCGGAGGCGCAGAGCGAGCCTGCGCTGGTCTTCACGCTTGTTGGGCTTGCGTGCATCATACTGGTTGTCGGCGCGGGCTGGCTGATACGCCATCGCGACCATGACAGGCCGTGGATGATGCTGGGAGGGATCAGCATGGTGATCGGGCTTGCTGCGCTACCGCTCTCGATGCCGCTGACGCTGACATGAGTGCGGCAGAGACAATGACAGGCGACGGGGCGAGCCTCGCGATCTATCGCGATGCGCCGTCGCTGGGCGGTGCGCGGACGGCGGCGCTGGGGCAGTTCCAGTGTGAGAGCGCGGAGACGGGCGCGCGGCTGATCCGGGCGGCGATGGAGAGGCTGAGGGCGGAAGGCTTTGGCGCCGTGCTGGGGCCGATGGATGGGAATACCTGGGGCAAGCATCGGCTCGTCGTGGAGAGCGATGGCCGCCCGCCCTTCCTGATGGAGCCGGGCAATCCGGCGCATTATGTCGATGCATTCGAGGCGTCGGGGCTTCGGATCGTGTCGCGTTATGTCTCGGCTGTGCGGCCGGCGGATATTGCATCGGGTGGATCGGCTGCGCCGGCGGGTCTGCGGTTGCGGACATTCGATGCGGCGCGGGCGGAGGAAGAGCTGACGCGCATTCATAAGTTGTCGCTTTCGGCGTTCGCGTCCAACCATTTCTACCAGCCGATTGCGCTGGAGGATTTCCTTGCGAGTTATCGGCCCGTGCTGGGCGCGATTGACCCCGAACTGGTGTTGATCGCCGAGGATGGCGCGGGGGAGCTGGCGGCGTTCCTGTTTGCCGTGCCCAATTTTGCGGAGGGAGCGAAGCCCTCCTCCGTGGTGCTGAAGACATATGCATCGCGTGTGAAAGGCGCGGGGTCGATGCTGGCGAATGAGTTCCATGCGCGGGCGAAGGCGCGTGGATTCGCCGATGTGATCCATGCGCTGATGCATGAGAGCAATCTGTCGGCGCTGCATTCGGACAAGACGGGGGGCAAGGTGTTCCGGCGCTATGCGTTGTGGGGCGGGCGGCTTTGAACCTCATCGAAGCCTTCCTCGCGCAAGTCGCGACGCGGCCGGATGCGGCGGCGATCATCGCGCCGGATGGCCGGGTGGTGAGCTATGCAGAGCTGGCGGTCGCGTCGAACGCGCGGGCACGGGGATGGGCCAGCGCGGGCATCGGCGCGGGGGATGTGGTGCTGATTGCGCGCGGGGTTTCGGTCGAGCTGTACGAGACGCTGCTCGCCGTGTTCCGGCTCGGCGCGGTGGCGATGTTTCCCGAGCCTGCTGCTGGGTTGAAGGGGCTGCTGCTGAGTGTCGGGGCGGCGAAACCGAAGGCCGTCGCGACTGCGGGGATCGGGCATGCGATCCGGCTGGCATTTCGCGACCTGCGCGCGTTGCAGAATTTGCCGGAGCCCGGTGACGATGACATCGGCGAAGATGTGCTGGCGCATTTGCCGGATGAGGCGCCTGCCCTGATCACATTCACCTCGGGGTCGACGGGGCGACCCAAGGGGATTGTGCGGTCGGCAGCGTTCCTGATGCTGCAGCATGAGTTGCTGGAGCATGTGCGCGCGACAAAGCCGGGCGATGTGGATCTGATCTCGCTGCCGGTGTTCATCCTGTCGAACCTCGCGGCGGGAGCGACGAGTGTGATCCCGGCGGGCAAGCTGACGCGGCCTGCGAAGCTGGATGGCGCGCGGCTGCGGGCGCAGATGGCGAAACATCGCGTCAACCGCATCGTGGCGCCGCCCGCTGTGGTGGCGCGGATTGTCGAGGGCGCGGCTCCCATACCGCAACTGGAGGCAATCTTCACGGGCGGCGGGCCGGTGTTTCCCAACCTGCTCCGCGCTGCCGCGAAAGCTGCGCCGAATGCGGCGATCCATGCCGTGTATGGTTCGACCGAGGCGGAGCCCATCGCGCATGTGCGGATGGACGAGATTGCCGAGGCGGATTGGAACGCGATGGCGACGGGCGGCGGGTTGTTGGCGGGCAAGCCGATTGACGAGATCGATGTCGAATTGCGCGACCATGAAGTGTTCGTGGCCGGGCCGCATGTGAATCGCGGGTATCTCGATGCAACCGACGATGCGTCGAGCAAGTCCGTGCGCGATGGCGTGTTGTGGCATCGCACGGGCGATGCGGCGCGGATCGATGAACAAGGACGGCTGTGGCTGCTGGGGCGGCGCGAGGCGGCTAGCGGTGGGCTGTTCCCGTTTGCGGTGGAGACGGCGGCGCTGAGCTGGCCGGGCGTGAAGCGCGCGGCGCTGCTGGCGGGTGAGCCGCGTGCGAAGCTGGCGCTGGAGGGCGACGGGTTGGACGTGCGCGAGATGCAGCAGCGTGCAGACAAGCTTGGCGCGATCGAGGCAGTCATCGTGAAGGAGGTTCCGCTCGACAGGCGGCACAACTCCAAGATCGACTATGCACGGCTGAGAAAGATGCTGGCATGAGCGCCGCCGACCGCACGCGCCTATGGTTGGCCTCGGGCTTCGTGTTCGGGGCGGTGAGCCATGTGGGCTGGACGGTCGCGCATGGCGATCTCTGGTATTACGGCCCGGCGCCAAGCTGGGCGCCGTGGTTCTGGTATGGCGTCTGCCTGGTGGATCTCGTGGTGTTCTGGCTCCTGCTGAAACGGCCGCGCGCGGGAATTCTGCTGGCTGTGGCGACGATGATCACGACGCTGATCGTCAACTGGACACAGTTTCCGACATTCGAGTTCGTGTTCAACTATGTGCTGATCGGGCTGACGGCATTCGGGCTGATCGTGTTTGCCACGGCGCCGTGGCTGTGGCGCAGGTCGGGGTGGCGCAATACAGACGCCGGTGGCGGTGAACGTTGAAA
>CAZGWV010000008.1:22970-40045 GCA_964529555.1 uncultured Rhizobium sp. | reverse complement strand
GTCTCGGCGTGCGCAGGTATGGATGTTCTTACCCGGCCGTCTTCAGCACATATCGCCGGTTCAAGGGCTGCGCCGGGCGCGCGTTGTTCGGGAACAACGTGGCGAAAGCGGCGATCTGGCTGGCGGATGCAGTGACGGGCGTGGCCATCACGGTCCAGTGGACATTCTCGGTGCATGGCGGCGTGGTGAGCGAGCCTTCATAACGGAAGGCTGTATTCTGTGCGGGCATGAAAGCGGCGGCGTCGATGTTGAAGGCGACCGCCGCCTTGCCCTCGCGGCCGGGCGCGGTTGCCCAGATGGCGTCGAGGTTCGGGTTGGACGAGCCTTCGAGGAACATCACCGCGATCATGGCGACGTCGCCGTCGGCGGAGGTGTGATGGAAATGCGCTTCGAGCGGGAAGCGCTTGCCGTCGATCGTGTGTTCGGACGGATGGTGGAAGTGGAATTCGCTGAGGACGTAGTCCTTGCCGTCGAGAGCGACGCTGCCGCCGCTGGTCGCTTCGACCTGGAGGGTGTGGCCGGTGTTGACGACCATGCCGCCGGTTGCGGGAATCCATTTGGCGGCGGGCGCGGCCATGCCTGCGGTCATCGCGCCGGCGAGATCGATGGGCGATTGCTGCGAGCCGGCGGCGCAGGGGCTGTTGTCTGGCGAAAGCGCTGACCAGTTTTCCGGCCCGCCCTCGCCACCGTGGGACCAGCGCGCAGGCTGTGCCGGCGCGGGCGCAGGCGACGCATGGGATTCCTCTGGAGGATCGGCAAACGCCGCCGTCAGCGCCGCCATGGCCAGCGCGCTGAGGAGCAAGGATGCGCGGATTGAAACCGTCATGGAGCCGAACATTCCGATGTCATGGCCAATAAACCGTTAACCGCCGGGCAAGGCGGGTTAACGGGCCGGCGACAAGGGGCCGGGCGCGGCCTATCTTGCCGGGATGGCCGATAGTTCCCCGCCAGCCAGCCTGCTCCCGCCGCGCATTGCGGCGTGGTTTGGCGCGCGTGGATGGGAGCTGCGGCCGCACCAGGCGGGCCTGATCGCGGCGGCGCGGCGCGGGCAAGGCGGGCTGGTGATCGCGCCCACGGGCGGCGGCAAGACGCTGGCGGGATTCCTGCCCAGCCTGATCGAGCTGGCCGATGCGCCGCCGCGCGTTCATCCGAAGCTGCACACGCTCTACATCTCGCCGCTGAAAGCGCTGGCGACGGACGTGGCGCGCAATCTCGCGCAGCCGGTCGCGGAGATGGGTCTCGATATCGCGATGGAGACGCGGACGGGCGATACGACCCCCTCGCGCCGGCAGCGGCAGCGGGCGAAGCCGCCGGATATCCTGTTGACGACGCCGGAGCAGCTCGCGCTGCTGGTGGCGTCGGAACATGCGGGGCGCTTCTTCGGCGATCTGCGCGCCGTTATCGTCGACGAAGTTCACGCCATCGCGCAGACCAAGCGCGGCGACCTGCTGGCGCTATGCCTTGCGACCCTGCGGACGTGGGCGCCGGCGGCGCGCCATATCGGGCTGTCGGCGACTGTGCGCGACCCGGCGGCGCTGTCGCGGTGGCTGGGGCCGGAGACGCCGATCATCAGGCATCAGGGCGGCGCGAGCGCGAATATCTCCGTGCTGGATTCCGAGGCGCGCATTCCGTGGTCGGGGCATTCGGGGCGGCACAACATCAGGGAGGTCTATGAGGCCATCAAGGGCGCGAAGATGTCGCTCGTGTTCGTCAATACGCGCAGCCAGGCGGAGATGACGTTTCAGGAGCTGTGGCGCGTCAACGAGGATGGGTTGCCCATCGCCCTGCACCACGGCTCGCTCGATGTGGAGCGGCGGCGGAAGGTGGAAGCCGCGATGGCGGACGGCAAGCTGAAGGCGGTGGTGTGTACGTCGACGCTCGATCTGGGAATCGACTGGGGCGATGTCGACCTCGTCGTGCAGATGGGCGCGCCGAAGGGGTCGTCGCGGCTGATCCAGCGCATCGGGCGGTCCAATCACAGGATGGACGAGCCGAGCCGCGCGCTGCTGGCGCCGAGCAATCGTTTTGAAGTGCTGGAGTGCCGGGCGGCTGTCGAGGCGGTGAATGCGGGCGAACTGGATGGACCGGGACCGCGGCGCGGCGGGCTCGATGTGCTGGCGCAGCATGTGATGGCGCGGGCGTGCGGGGACGGATTCGATGTGGTGAAGCTCTACGACGAGATCAGGGTCGCCGCGCCCTATGCCGATCTCGATTGGGAGACGTGGGAGCGCGTCGTCGATCTGGTGGCGACGGGCGGGTATGCGTTGCGGACTTATGATCGTTTCCGCCGGATCGTGAAGTTTCCCGATGGCGTCTGGCGCGCCCGCAATGACGATGTGCGGCGGCGGCACCGGATGAATGTCGGCACGATCATCGAGGAGCCGATGATCTCGGTGCGGCTGGTGTCGTTCGTGAAGGGACGCGCGCCGGGCTCGACCGAGAGCAGAAAACTGATGCGGGCCGGTCGCAAGCTGGGCGAGATGGAGGAATACTTCTTCGAGATGCTGACGCCCGGCGATACTTTCCTGTTTGCCGGCGAAGTGCTGCGCTTCGAGGGCATCTCGGACACCGATGCGCTGGTGACGAAGACGTTCGATCCCGACCCCGCGATCCCGAGCTATAATGGCGGCAAGTTTCCGCTGACGACCTTCCTGGCGGATCGTGTGCGGCACATCCTGCATGACCGCGCGAACTGGCGCACGCTTCCCGTGCAGGTGCGTGAGTGGATCGAGGCGCAGGAGCGCAAATCAATCATCCCGGAGGCCGACCAGCTCCTGATCGAGACGTTCCCGCGAGCGAACCGGCATTTCCTCGTCTGCTATCCGTTCGAGGGCCGGCTCGCGCACCAGACGCTCGGCATGCTGCTGACGCGGCGGCTGGAGCGGACGGGGCTGAAGCCGCTGGGGTTCGTGGCGTCGGAATATGCGCTGTCAGTCTGGGCTGCGGAGGACATGCGCGGCGAGGACATGGCCTCGCTGTTCCATGAGGACATGCTGGGCGACGATCTCGATGCGTGGCTGGAGGAAAGCGCGCTGATGAAGCGAACCTTCCGCAACAATGCGCTGATCGCCGGACTGATCGAGCGGCGGATGCCCAAGCATGAGCGGTCAGGACGCGAAATCACATTCTCGACCGACCTGATCTACGACGTGCTGCGCAGCCATGAGCCGGATCATCTGCTGCTGAAGGCGGCGCGCATGGATGCAGGCGAAGGCCTCTTGGATATCCGGCGGTTGGGCGAGGCGCTGAAACGGATCAAGGGGCGCATCGTGCATGCGAACCTGGAGCAGATTTCGCCCTTCGCCGTGCCGGTGATGCTGGAGATCGGCAAGGAGCCCGTATTCTCGGGCGATGCCGCCGAGGCCATCCTGCGCGAGGCGGAGGACGATCTCGTGCGGGATGCGATGAGCTGAGGCTCGGTCGTCCGGCCAGCTACTGCTCGAACGCGGAATCCGTGTTGCCGGCCCGGCGTGCGCGGTCGAAGTCGTCGGCGGTCTGCTGTTGCTGCTCGTCGAATGCCTTCCACTCTTCGGCGGTCGAGCAGATCTTCTTCGGGAAGTTCGATCCGATCACCGACATGTTCTTGCAGATACGTTCGCCGCCCGATGCGCCCGCAGCTTCGGCGGCGCGCGACGTCTCCAGCGCCGCCCAGCGCGCCTTGGCGCTGCCTGACGGCGTGAGCAGGCCGGCGCAGCCGGTGAGCATGAAGATGCCTGCAAGGCCGACGGCGACATAACGCATGGAAATTCCCCTGCCCCGGATCGTTCAGTGGCACATGGATAAGCGACCCACGCGCGTCCGGCAAACATCCTGTGCCACGCGCAAGGCCCGGCTGGCCGCCTCAGTCGCGGTTGAAGCGGCCGACATTGGCGTATTTGCGGCCTTCGGCCATGAGCGCCGCCGTCTCGCGCTGCCGCCTCTCGTCGAACACGGCCCAGGCCTCGGGCGAGGCGCAGATCGTGCGCGGAATATTGGTGTCTGGCGGCTTGTCTTTCCGGCAGACCATGCCTTCGATATTGGCCTCGCCGAGCGTCATGCGTTCGCGCGTGACGAGCGGGGTGGTCGAGCAGGCTGAGACGACGAGCGTCGCAGTAACGATACTGGCCAGAAGTGCGATCCTGAGCATCCGCGTTCTCCACGATTGCGAAACGATTGTCTCGCAAATCGGCGAGCAGTGAAAGGCCGCTGCGTTGAACTCTGCGTGCGCGGTTGACTGAGGGGCTGCAGCTCGCCAGTTTCCCGCCGATGCGAATGACGCGAACGGAAACCAGAGGGCGCAGCTTCCAGCTCGAACTGGCGGGCGAGACGCTGGCGCTGTTTCCGTGCGGCGGGCTGTGGTGGGACGCGGGCGGCACGCTGGTCGTGTCCGATCTTCACCTCGAGAAAGCCTCATCCTATGCGGCGCGCGGGCAGATGCTGCCGCCCTACGACACGCGCGCGACCCTGCGCCGGCTGGCGGTTCTGCTGGCGGAATTGCGGCCCACAACTGTGGTGAGCCTTGGGGATAGTTTCCACGATCGCAACTCACGCCCGCGCATGGCGGACGACGATGTGGCGGCGGTGCGCGCGATGACGGCGGCGCATGACTGGGTGTGGATCGAGGGGAACCACGATCCGAAGCCGCCGGAAGATCTTGGCGGGCGCGCTGCGTTCGAGCTGGAGCTGGGCCCGCTGACGCTTCGCCACGAACCCACGGCAGGCAGCGCACGCGGCGAGATCGCCGGACACCTGCATCCGTGCGCGCGCGTTGTGGGTCGGACGGGGCGCAGCGTGCGGGCGCGATGCTTTGCGACGGATGGCGAGCGGCTGGTGATGCCGGCCTATGGTGCGCTCACTGGAGGGCTCAACGTGCTGGATGCCGCGTTTGCGCCGTTGTTCGCAAACAGCATGATCGCTGCGGTGCTGGGGCGCGATAGCGTCTATCTCGCCGGGGTGGACAGCATGGCGCCGGATGGCGCGCGGCGGGGACGCGCCGCATAGGCGCTATTTGCGGCCGAACCATGCGCCGATGGCGCCGACCAGCGCGCCGAGGAGCACGGCCACGAAGCCGTAGACCAGGCCGTGCTGGCGCGAGAGATCGAACAGCGTTTCCTCGAGGCCGCTGCGTTCGAGCGTCAGCATCTGGTTGGTCTCGCCCACGGGCGCCCCATTGCGGAAGGCCACGGCGCGGATGCGGTATTCGCCCGGCGGTGCGTTGATCGGAAGCGAGATGGTGGCGCGGTGCAGGCCGCCATCGAAGCGCTTGATGTCGGCGGCATCGAGAACGTAGAGGCCCTCTTCCTGCTTGATCTCCACGAAGGCGGCGCGCCATGCCGGCAGGTCTGGCGAGGTGAGTTGTTCGGCGCGCGGCTGGGCGGAGGCGCCGGGGTCCAGGCCCACGCTGGCGAGCGTTTCAGGCGCGACGGATGCGGCCACCTGCGGCTCCGAGCCGACGGCGAAGACGCTGGGGGCGGAGACGAACTCGATCACCTGCTCGCCGCCGGCGGTGCGGCGGATCATCTTCTGGCTGATGGTGGGCCCGATTAGCGCAACGGCGAGACCTGAGGTTTCGTTCTCGGGCTGGGGCGTGTTGGCGAACAGCACGACACGCGAGCCGGTGAAGTTGACCGTGACCGCGATGCTGTCCTGCGCAAGTCCGGCTGGCATGAAGGGCCGGTCGGGCGATGGGCGCGGCTGGGCCAGCGCCGCGCCGGCGAGCACGACCGCGGAGGCGAGGATGAGCGCGCGCACGATCATGCGGGCTCCTCCAGCCGGTATTCGGGCGCGGGCTCGACATAGAGTTCGTAGATCAGGCGTCCAGCGATGGCGAGCACGAGCAGCGCGAGCAGGAGGCGAAGCTGGGCGGCCTTGAGCCGGCGGCCCGCAATGACGCCATAGCGCGCGCCGACGACGCCGCCGACCATGAGGACGGCCGCGAGGATCAAATCCACCGTGCCATTGAAGGCGGCCTGCAGGAAGGTGACGTAGGCGGTGAGGAAGATGATCTGGAACAGCGAGGTTCCGATCATCACGCGCGTCGGCACGCCGAGCAGATAGACCATCGCGGGCGCGAGGATGAAGCCGCCGCCGATGCCGAGGATGGCGGCCAGCATGCCGACGAAGAAGCCGATGGCGATCGGCGGGATGATCGAGATGTAGAGGCCCGAACGCGGGAAACGGCGCTTCATCGGGAGCACGCGCGTCCAGGCGCGCAGGCGTGTACGGCGGCCGGGATCGCCGCCGGCGCCGCGCAGCGCGCCAACGCTCTCCCATGCCATCAGTCCGCCGATGACGCCGAGGAAGACGATGTAGAGCACCGTCACTGTCGTATCGATGAGCCCGAAGACCTTGAGCAGCGTGAAGAGGCCGACGCCTATGGACGATCCGGCCATGCCGCCGGCCAGCATCAGCATGCCCAGTTTCGTGTCGACCAGCCGGTCGCGCCAGTGGCTGGAGACGCCGGCGATGGAGGTGGCCAGCACCTGGTTCGCCTGCGTGGAGACGGCGATCGCCGGGGGGATGCCGTAGAAAATGAGCAGGGGCGTGAGCAGGAAGCCGCCGCCGACGCCGAAAAGGCCCGACAGGAAGCCAACAAGCATGCCGATCGTCACGAGGATCAGCGGGTCAACCGCGATCTGTGCAATGGGCAGGTGAATCAACATGGTCCCGTTCTAGACGGGCAAAAGCCTTGCTGAAAGCGTTCAGTCGCCGAGGCTGAGTGTTGCAGCGCGAAGCTGCCTCAGGAGCGAGACGCTGGCCTCGCCGGTAACCGCGAGGTCATTGGAGCGCTCGAACTGGCGGATCGCGTCCGCCGTGCGGTTGCTCATCTTGCCGTCGGTGGTTCCCGGCGTGAAGCCGAGGCGCTGCAGAAGGCGCTGGACCTCGCCGATCTGGGCGGGGGTCGCGACGTCCCAGGCGCGGCGGCCGAAGTCGCCATTGGCGCGGGCATTCGAGGGTTTCGGGTTGTAGGCGCGGGCCTTGCGCTTGACCGCTTCGGCCTGGGTGGGCTGCATTTCGGCCAGCATGGCGCGGGCGCGGCGGCTGGCGTCCTGGTCCCCGGCGCGGCCGGCAACCTCGAACCAGTAGGCGGCTTCGGCCTTGTCCTGGCTGAGGCCGAGGCCCTGTTCATAGAGGACGGCGAGGTTGTACTGGCTGTCCACGAGGCCAAGGTCGGAGGCGGCGCGGAACCACTCCACGGCGGCGGCATAGCTTTGCGGGCCGGCATCGCCCTCGGCGTAGAAGACCGCGAGGTCATGCATGGCGAGGCGGTTGCCGCCGATGGCGGCCTTTTCGGTCCAGGAACGAGCAGCCGCGATGTCGCGGGGCACGCCTTCGCCGCGCTCATAGAGCTTGGCGAGACGGTATTCGGCCATGACGAGGCCGCGCGAGGCGGCGTCGCGGAGAAGCTGGATGCCGCGCGTGCGGTCGCCGGCCTGCATGAGTTCCAGCGCATAATCGTGGAGCGCGACCGGATCGCCGTCGCGGACGGCCTGTTCCAGCGTGATGGCCGGGGCCGTGGGTGTTGCGGCGGCGCTGGCGGGCTTGGGAGCCGCGGGAGCGGCAGCCGGGATAGCCGGGGCTGGATCCGTTTCGACCAGGGCGGGATCGCCCAGCACGGGGTCGGCGGCGTCGTCTGCGAACAGCACGCCTTCCGCAGCGCCAGTGTCGGCGGCGGGGGCCTGCGGCGCGGCGGGGTCGAGCCGGGCGAAATCGTCGCCCTGGGCTTCCTGCTTGCCGCGCATGACGGTGAACGCGGCGCCGCCGGCGACGGCGACGGTGAGGACGGCGGAGGCGATCAGCGGGCCTTTGCCAATGCCTTTGCGGCCACTGGATTCGACGGCGGAGACGCGGCGGCCCTGACGGGCGGCGCGGCGGGCTTCGTCGAGATAGGAGCCGGACAGGCGTTCGCGGCTCTCATCGGACGGCAGGTCAGCGACGAAGCCGGTGGACGGCGTCACGACGACAGGGCCGAGCAGGGCGTCGTCGGGTTCCATCAGATCGTCGATGGAGCTGGCTTCGCCGAGGTCGGTCGGGTTCGACGGCGGGATGACGGCGGGAAGATCGTCGCCGAACAGTTGCGCTTCCTGTGAGTCCTGACGATCGAACGGGGGCGGCTCTACGCCGACAATGTCGGTCGAGTCGGCGGGCGGCTCGTCCGCGCGCGTGATGGCGGCGAGCGCGGCGGGAGCAACGCGCGGCTCGAGAATGTCTTCGGCTGGCTCGTCATCGAGGATGACGAAGTCGTCGGTCACGGCGGGAATGTCGCGCGTGACGACTTCCACGCTGGCCGGCTCGTTGCCATCGCGGATGTCTTCCAGCACCTCAAGGCGGCGCGCGAGCGAGGACATCGTCTTCTGAACGGGCGCGAGGGCGACCGACGATTGTTCAGCCGACTCTTCCATGCGGCGCTGCACTTCCTGCAGCACGTCGTTGAGCTTCGTCTCGTAGGAGCGGCCGCTGTCGGTGAGGCGCGTCTCGAACGTGCGCATCGAATCCTGATGCTGCGTCTGCAGACGCTCGACCGCACGGGCGACCTGTTCGCCGATCTGGCTGATGGCTTCGGCGCTGCGGCGTTCGCTCTCGCGCACGCGCTCGTCGAGACGGTCTGCGAGGCGATCGACTTCAGTGTTGTCGAGCGGGCGGGCCTCCAGCGCGGACTCGGCGATACGATCCGTCAGGCGCTGGACGCTTTCGTCGTGGCGGCGCTGCAGGCGTTCGGCGACGAGGGCGACCTGCTCGCCAACAGAGTCGATGGCGCCGGCGCTGCTTTTTTCCAGGCCGGACATGCGGTCATCGACCGATGTGCTGAGCCTGGCGATTGCGTCCGATGCCTTCTGGCCGGCGATTTCAACGCCCGAAAGGCGCGCGTCGATGGTGTCGGCAAGGGTCGCGATCTCGCGGCGGACGTCGTCGATGGAGCGGTCATCGCCGCGTGTTTCAACTGCGCGAAGGCGTTCGTCCACGGCGCGGGAGAGGCGGTCAACCTGCGCGCTCATCGCCTCGACGGCGTCGGCCTGGCGGGCTTCGGTGACGTTGATCCGGTCCTGCAGCTGCCGGAAATCGCGCTCCAGACGCTCGAATTTCTCGGGGTTTGCGTTGCGCGCCGCATCGTCGATGCGGCGCTCCATGTCGGCGCGCAGGGTGTGGATCGGGCGCGCCATGTCTTCGGCGAATGCGTCGAGGCGCTTCTGGAATACGGTCTGAAGCTGGGCGAGTTCGTCCTGCCCGGCCTTGCCGGTTGAACGTTGCGTGCGCTCATCGATGTCGGTGATGGCGCGCTCAAGAACGCCCAGCGCCGTTTCCGACTTGCGCTCGGTGCGCGAGACGCGATCTGTTATGCGGGAGACGGCTTCGCTGAGGCCGGTCATCGCCTCGCGGGTTTTCTCCTCGATGGCGTCGACGCGGTCGAGGACTTCCTTCGACATGGCGCGCGAGCGCGTGAGGTTGGACTCGAGCGCGCGCTCCATGCGCCAGGTGGTGTCGCCCACGGCGCGCTCGGCCTTGGTCTCGAACAGTTCGAAGCGCGATGCGGCGTCGGTGATGCGGGCGATGCCGGCCTCGATGCGGCGCTCGGCCGCCGACATCTTTTCTTCGACCTGATCCACGCGGCCGGTGATGCCGGCGGAGTTCGAGCGGACGGCGTTGCTGACGACGCTGTCGACCGAGCGGGCGACGTCGTCCACCTTGCTGGAGACGGCGCTGACCTGCTCTTCGAAGAGTTCGCGGAGCTGCTTCTGATCGTGCTCGGCGGCGCTGAGGCGGTCCTGAACCGTGCCGGCGAGGCGGTTGAGCGAAACCTCGAGCGTCTTGAGGCCGTCGAGCGTGGCGGAGCCCTGACCATCGCCTTCGAGCGCGCCGATGCGGCTGCGCAGGGCGGTCTGGGCCGATTCGATTTCGCCGAGCGCGCGGGTGACGCGCTCGAGGGCCTGAAGCTGCGCCTTGCCGGAGGCATCCACCTTGCCCATGAGGCCGAGGATGGACTTATCCACACCCGAGATGGCGCGCGAGGCGCGCGAGGTGGAGGCTTCGAGGCGTTGGGCCAGCTGGTCGATTTCGACCGACATACGGCGCAGATCGTGGTCGTCGGCGGCGCGGGGCAGGGGGTCGGACAGGTCGATATCCCGCACGGGCGCGGAATCGGCCTCAAGCAGAAGGGCATTCAGGTATTGGCCGAGGGTCACGCCCTGACGCTGGGCGCGTTCGCGCGCGATCTCGCGCACTTTGGGGTCAATTCCCTTTACGCTCCAGGGTCCCTGGGTCATCTCGGCTCCGAATCCGGCAGGTCGAGTCTTACGCAAGCCGGCATCGTGAACCAGTTGTGGTTGATACGGTTAACGACCGTTAAACGTTGATTTCTGGGGAGGTTGGCCGTGGCGCCCAGAAATCTGCCTGCGACAGGTGCGACAGAATTGACCCATAGGGCAGGCGCCGCTACGTATTACTGAGCGTTAAGACAGAAACGCCGCCCGTGCTCCCCCACGGAGCTATAATTCCAACGGGAGGCAGAGATTGAAAACGTACACCATCAGCGAACTTGCGCGCGAGTTCCAGGTTACCCCGCGTGCGCTGCGATTCTATGAGGACAAGGGGCTGCTGTCGCCGACTCGCGACGGCCTGAACCGCGTCTACTCGACCCGCGACCGCGCCCGGCTGAAATTGATCCTGCAGGGCAAGAGCGTCGGTTTCTCGCTGTCCGATATCCGCGAGATCCTCGACCTCTATACGCTCGAAGGTCATCGCGCCCAGCTCAAGCTGTCGCTCAAGAAGTCGCGCGAGCAGATACGGAATCTCGAAAAGCAACGCGAAGACATCGAGGCGGCGCTGGAAACCCTCAACAAGGGCGTGCGCTGGTCCGAAGAGAAGCTCCAGGAGATGGGGCCGGGCGCAGAGGTCGAGCAGTCCGCGCGCGCTTACGAACGGGTCGCGCGGGCGGGTCTCGACGGAGACGCCCATCTCGACAGCTGACGCAAAGTCAGTCTCGACGGCCAGACAGACAGTGCTAATACCTCGGAGCGTTCAGCTGCCGAAATCGTGGTCGCTTGCCCGGCCGCGACAGCGATTGGGATGATCATATATGGCGAGATACCAGGCGCCCCTGCGGGACATGAAATTCCTGCTCTATGATGTGCTTGAGATCGGAAGCTATTCGAACCTGCCCCGCTTCTCCGAAGCGCCTCGCGATATTGTCGAGGCGGTTCTGGATGGCGGGGCGGCCTTCGCCAGCGAAGTGCTTCAGCCCCTGAACGCGATCGGCGACCGGCAGGGATGCAAGCGCAATCCCGATGGCTCGGTGACGACTCCCAAGGGCTTCAAGGAAGCCTTCAAGCAGATGTCGGACGATGGGTGGATGGCGATCTCCACCGATCCGCAATGGGGCGGGCAAGGGCTTCCCCGCATTGTCGCCATTCCCTTCCTCGAAATGTGCTCGTCGGCGAACATGGCTTTCTCCATGTATCCGGGCCTGACGCGCGGCGCCGCCGAAGCCATCCAGGTCGGCGGTTCGGACGAGCAGAAGAAGACCTATCTGACCAACATGATGACCGGAAAATGGGCCGGCACCATGAACCTGACCGAGCCTCAATGCGGCACGGATCTGGGCCTTATCCGCACCAAGGCGGTTCCGCAGCCTGACGGTTCCTACAAGATTACCGGCCAGAAGATCTGGATTTCCGGCGGCGAGCAGGATCTCACCGAAAACATCATCCAGCTTGTGCTGGCGCGCATCGAGGGCGGGCCGGAGGGCATCAAGGGCATCTCGCTGTTCATCGTGCCGAAGTTCATCGTGAACGCGGATGGTTCGCTGGGTGCGCGCAACAGCTATGCGTGCGGCGGCCTCGAAGAGAAGATGGGCATCCACGGCAACGCGACGTGCGTGATGAACTATGAGGGCGCGACCGGCTATCTGGTGGGCGAAGCTCACAAGGGCATGCGCACGATGTTCGTTATGATGAACGAAGCGCGGCTTGGCGTGGGCATGCAGGGCCTCGCACAAGCGGAAGTCGCTTTCCAGAACGCGGCGGACTTTGCGCGGGAGCGCGTGCAGGGGCGTTCGATCACGGGCGCGAAGGCGCCGGACAAGCCCGCCGATCCGATCATCGTGCATCCCGATGTGCGCCGCATGTTGATGGACATGAAGGCGTTCACGGAAGGCGCGCGCGCGTTCTGCTACTGGACGGCGCTACAGGGCGATCTCGAACACGTCTCGCCGGATGCGCATGTGCGCGAAAAAGCCGAGGACCGGATGTCGTTGCTGACGCCGGTCGTAAAGGCGTTCCTCACGGATCGTGGTTTCAGGAGCGCGAACGATGCCCTGCAACTGCATGGCGGCACGGGCTTCACGCGCGACCAGGGCGTGGAGCAATTCGTGCGCGATGCGCGGATCGCACTGATCTACGAAGGCACCAACGGCATCCAGGCGCTCGATCTCGTCGGCCGCAAGCTGGCGGCGAATGGCGGACGCGCCGTGTTCGGGTTCTTCAACGATCTGGAGGAGTTCGTCTCCAGCAATGATGGCGACAAGGACCTCAAGCCGTATGTGGAAGGCGTGGCGCTCGCCACCGGCCAGTTGAAGGAAGCCACGATGTGGCTGATGCAGAACGGCATGTCCAACTTCGACAATGCCGGCGCGTCGAGCCATGACTATCTGCAGCTTTTCGGCCTCACCTCGTTCGCCTTCATGTGGGCGAAGATGGCCAAGGCGGCGCTGGCCCGCCGGGGCTCGGGCGACCGTTTCTATGACGACAAGCTTGCTACGGCCCGCTATTTCTTCGAACGTGTCTTGCCTGACGCTACGTCACATCTCGCAAAGGTAAAGACAGGCGCGGGGCCGGTCATGGCCTTGCCAGCGGACGCATTCTGAACTCTTCCCCCGCTTGCGGGGGAAGTACGGCGAAGCCGGGATGGGGCGAGTTCCAGGGGGACTCGCTGAAAATCCTCTCTGGGCTCGCCCCTTCGTCTCGACGCTTCGCGTCGATCCACGTTCCCGCTTCGCGGGGGCAGAGTTTTCAGAGGAGGCCGCGATGGCCGAAGCCTACATCTACGATGCCGTCCGCACGCCGCGCGGCAAGGGCAAGAGCAATGGCAGCCTGCACGAGATCACCTCGCTGCAGCTGGCCACCCAGGCGCTGAAGGCCCTGAAGGACCGCAACAATCTCGACACGTCGAAAGTGGACGATGTCATCATGGGCTGCGTGACGCCGATCGGCGAGCAGGGCTCGGACATTGCGCGCATCGCCGTGCTGAACGCCGACTACGCCGAAACGACGGCGGGCGTGCAGGTGGATCGTTTCTGCGCCTCGGGTCTCGAAGCCTGCAACATCGCGGCGGCGAAGGTGATGACCGGCGAGGCCGACATGGCGATCGGCGGCGGCGTCGAAGCCATGAGCCGTGTGCCGATGGGATCGAACGGCGGCGCGTGGGCGTCGAACCCCGAGATCGCGATGAAGTCGTACTTCGCTCCGCAGGGCATCGGCGCGGACCTGATCGCCACCAAATACGGCTTCTCGCGCGATGACGTGGACGCCTACGCCGTCGAGAGCCAGCGCCGCGCGGCGAAAGCGTGGAAAGAGGGGCGTTTCAAGAAATCGGTCGTGCCGGTGAAGGACCAGCTTGGCGTCACCATTCTCGGTCACGACGAGACGGTGCGCGGCGACACGACGATGCAGACGCTCGCCGCCCTGAACCCCTCGTTCGAGCAGATGGGCCAGATGGCTTTCGACGATGTTGTGAAGCAGCGCTATCCTGAGGTCGAGAAGATCAACCACGTCCACCACGCCGGCAACTCGTCGGGGATCGTGGACGGCGCGTCGGCCGTTCTGATCGGCAACAAGGAGACGGGCGAGGCGCTTGGCCTCAAGCCGCGCGCGCGCATCAAGGGCTTTGCCTCCATCGGCTCCGAGCCGTCGATCATGCTGACGGGCCCGGCGCTGGTCACCGAGAAGCTGCTGAAGAAGCTCGGCATGGGCGTGAAGGATATCGATCTCTACGAACTGAACGAAGCCTTCGCCTCGGTCGTGCTGCGCATGATGCAGGCGCTCGATATCCCGCACGAGAAGATGAACGTGAACGGCGGCGCCATCGCGATGGGCCACCCGCTGGGTGCGACCGGGGGCATGATCCTCGGCACCGTGCTGGACGAGCTGGAGCGTTCGGACAAGGAAACCGCGCTGGTGACCCTGTGCGTCGGCGCGGGCATGGGGACGGCGACGGTGATTGAACGTGTCTAGCGCACGCGACAAACCAGTCGAGCCCGCCGCCGGGGTCGCTATCGGGCTTCCGATCGGCATCGGCGTCGGCACGGCGATTGGGGTTGCGATGGACAACATCGCCATCGGCGTTGCGATCGGCGTCTCTATGGGAATTGTAATCGGCGGTATCCTGATGGTGGCGCTGAAGAAGAAGGCAGACGACGCGGCGAAGAAGGACGGCTGAAGGGATGGATGAGGCGAAGATCAGCGCGCTGGTCGTTTCGGCGCTCACGGGCGTTGGTCTCACCCTGTTTCTGAGTTCGGCGCTACGCGATCTCGGATCGGCGCTGTCTATTTCCGTTCCGGTGGCGCTGGCGATGGGAGGCGTGCTGTTCCTCTTCGCGTCGGACACGATCAAGAAGGGCGGCAAGAACCCGCCCGGAACTGAAGATACAAAACAAGCCCCCGAGCGGGCCAACGAAGGCAAGTGACATGAACCTCGATACCTTCAGCTTCGACGTCGATGCAGACGGCATTGCGCTCGCCACGTTCGACGTGCCGGGCCGGTCGATGAACACGCTGACCGCGAAAGCGATCGCGGACCTCGCGACCATCGCGCAGGAAGTGGCGACCAACGCGACGATCAAGGGCCTCGTCATCACCTCGGGCAAGACCAGCGGCTTCTGCGCGGGCGCGGACCTCGGCGAGCTTGGCGGCGGATCGGGCGGCGGCGCGGCTGGCGGCGGGGACCCGGAAGCGGCTCTCAAGGCGGCGTTCGACCGCTCCTTCTCCATGAACAAGATCCTGCGCGGGCTTGAGACCTGCAAGAAGCCGGTGGCGGCGGCGATCAACGGCCTCGCGCTCGGCGGCGGTCTCGAAGTGACGCTGGCGTGCCACTATCGTATCGCGGCGAACGACAATCCCCGGCTGCAGCTCGGCCTGCCCGAAGCGAAGATCGGCCTGCTGCCCGGCGGCGGCGGCACGCAGCGCCTTCCGCGCCTGATCGGCGCGCAGGCGGCGGCGCCCTTCCTGTTGCAGGGCGAGAGCATGACGGCCGACCAGGCCAAGTCGCTCGGCGTCATCCACGAAACCGCGCCGACCGCTGAACTGGTCGCGAAGGCCAAAGCCTGGGTCAAAGCCAACCCGAACGCCAAGGCGCCGTGGGACGATCCGAAATACAAGATTCCGGGCGGCAATCCAAACTCGCAGCAGGGCTCGACCGTGTTCACCTTCGGCTCGGCCATGCTGGCCAAGCAGACCTGGGGCAACTACCCGGCGCAGAAGCACATTCTCTCGGCGGTCTTCGAGGGGCTGGCCGTTCCGATCGACGCGGGCCTGCGCATCGAAAGCCGCTACTTCGTCAAGACGCTGATGACGCCCGAAGCGAAGGGCATGATCCGCTCGCTGTTCCTCTCGATGCAGGACCTGTCGAAAGGCGCCTCGCGCCCGGCTGGATTCCCGAAATTCGAGATCGGGAAAGCTGTCGTCGTCGGCGCCGGCCTGATGGGCGCGGGCATCGCCTATGTGCAGGCAAAGGCGGGCATTCCGACCGTGCTGCTCGATGTGAGCCAGGAGAGCGCGGACAAGGGCAAGGCCTACTCGCAGCGCATCGTCGAGAAGGACGTCTCGCGCGGCAAGCTGAGCAAGGAGAAGGGCGAGGCGCTGCTGGCGCTCATCACGCCATCGACGGATTACGCGCTGGTCAAGGGCGCGGACATCGTCGTCGAGGCGGTGTTCGAGAACGCCGAACTCAAGGCCAAGGTGACGGCGCAGATCGAGGAGCATCTGGGCGAAAACGCGGTGATGGGCACCAACACGTCCACGCTGCCGATCACGGGCCTCGCGAAAGCCTCGAAGCGTCCCGCCAACTTCATCGGCATCCACTTCTTCTCGCCGGTCGAACGCATGGGCCTCGTCGAGATCATCATGGGCAAGGAGACGACCCAGGAGACGCTCGCCAAGACGATGGACTACGTCCTCAAGATCAAGAAGACGCCGGTTGCCGTGAACGACTTCCGCGGCTTCTACACCAGCCGCGTGTTCGGCACTTACCCCGAAGAAGGCATGACGATGCTGGCCGAAGGCATCGCGCCGGCGATCATCGAGAATGTCGGCCGCATGGCGGGCATGCCGATGGGCGCGCTGGAAGTGTCGGACTCGGTCGGCATCGACACGATGCTGAAGATCGGCCGCGAGAGCGCCAAGGCGGCTGGCCGCTCGTATGAGCAGAACCCGGTCGGCGATCTCGTTGCGTGGATCGTCGAGGCGCAGGGCCGCGTCGGCCGCAAGGCGGGCAAGGGCTTCTACGACTACAACGAAGCCGGCAAGCCCGCGCGGCTCTATCCCGACATCTCCCGGAAGATCGAGATCAAGACCACGGAATGCCCGCCGGCCCTGAAGGAAGAGCTGACCAAGCGTCTGCTCTACCGGCAGTGCGTCGAGGTCGCCCGCTGCTTCGAGGAAGGCGTGATCCTGGACGCGCGCGATGCGGATATCGGCTCGATCCTCGCCTGGGGCTTCGCGCCGTATTCGGGCGGCGTGTGCTCCTACATGGACCTGAAAGTCGGCATCAAGACCTTCGTCGAAGAGTGCGACCGCCTCGCCGAAACCTATGGCGAACGCTTCCGCCCCAACGCCCTGCTGCGCGAAATGGCCGCCAAGGGACAGACCTTCTACTCGCGCTTCCCCCCGAAGGACCAGAAGGCGGCTGCGGCCTGATCGACAAGCGCTGAAATGCAAAGGCCGGGTGAGCAATCACCCGGCCTTTTTCATTTTGTTCGCCCCGTATAGGGTCATCCATCATCCGGCAGATAGACGAGAATGCGGCGACCCAACATCCTCTTCATTATGGCGGACCAGATGCGGGCCGACGCCATCGTCAGCGAATGGCAAGCGCCCAATCTCTGCAAG
>CAZGWV010000008.1:16160-22870 GCA_964529555.1 uncultured Rhizobium sp. | reverse complement strand
TATGTAGGTCGAACGGCCAGAGACTATCTCGAGAGACTGCAGCCCAGCGATCAGCCTTGGTTTTGCTGGGTCAGTTTTGGCGGCCCTCACGAGCCTTGGGACGTTCCCGAACCCTACGCGTCACTGTTCTCTCCCGGTGACATGCAGCCGGCGGTCCCCCGAAGGTCCGACGCACGCGCGCTTCGCGGATCGTTGAAGCGGGCATATGAATCGCCGGTATACAGCCCCGCTGGCCTGACCGCCGAGGTGGTCGCTGCAATGCGCGCTAACTACGCCGGAGGCGTCCGTCTGATCGACGACCAGATCGGGGGAATTCTCGACTCGATCCGCGCAAGGGGCGACATGGACAACACGCTGATCGTCTTCACGTCAGATCATGGCGAGATGAATGGCGATGAAGGTCTGATCTACAAAGCCAATTTTCTTGATCCGGCAATACGCGTCCCGTTGATCGTAAAGCCTCCTTTGTCGTCGCAGACGCCGGGAGTCTCTTCGGCTCTTGTCGAACTCATGGACGTTGGGGCGACGTTGACCGATTATGCTCGGGCTGGCCAAGCGATTCAATCAAACGCGAGAAGCCTGAAGCCGCTTTTGCAGCAATCCAGTCGAGACCATCGCGAGTTTTGTGTGTGCGAGTTTGGCGTTCAGGGCTGCCTCATCACTGACAGCTATAAAGCGGAATTTGATCCGAAACTCGCATGTGATTTTATGATAGATAGAGCGAGCGACCCAATGGAAGCCGACGATGTTTCCCAAACTCAGGCGGCGCAGCCAGAGGTCGATCGCATTCGGCAAGCCTATAGGAAGCAGATTTCTGAAACGCCGATTGTATCGCGGGTTGCGCTCGAAGATGAAAAGTGACGTACACCGGACCATCTTTGTCCATATACAGAAGACCGGGGGCGAGTCCGTTCGTGCCGCCTTTGGCCAGCCGCGAAATTCGCCGGATAAGCATCGAACGGCGACCGAGCTTAGGTCCCGATATGGAGATGCGATCTGGGCGGATTACTTCAAGTTTGGCATCGTGAGAAATCCGTGGGACCGCCTGGTCTCCTGGTGGTCAATGATCGATGGCATGCGCGCGCGTTTCGAAGCGGGCGCGAAGCTGAATGCCTTTCAGACCTACATACTTTCGAATGCCGGGACGTTCGATGAGTTTGTCTTGAAGTGTGATCAAGAGATTCTCGATGCTGATGGCGCCAAATGGGTGTTTCGCAATCAGCGCGACTATCTGGCAGATGATAGCGGTGCGCTGATAGTCGATTTCGTCGCCCGGTTCGAAACGCTCGCGGCTGACTTTTCATTCGTTTCGAGGCGCGCTTTGACTCCACCATTGCCGTTGCCTCATGCAAACATCTCACGCCACGCTGCCTATGTGACCTACTATACGCAGGAACTTGCCGATCTTGTGCGGGAGCGTTTCGCAAAGGATATTGCGGCTTTCGGCTATGAGTTTGGCGAGTAGCCAAATCCACAGCCATGCCGGAGGTTGCGCCGTGCGAAAGGGTGACGGATGCCGTTGACGTCTGAAGTCCGCGTGACGATCCTGAGGGCCAGACGTCTGGAGTCACACATGAAGCGCGCAGTAATCGGTATTCTTGCGTCCGTGTTCCTGGCCGCGCCTGCGGTGGCCGAGGTCAAGGGGAAGGCGCCGGATGGGTTTGTCATTCGGATCGAGGGCGAAGTGGCGCTGGATCGCGACGCGGCGTGGGCGCGGTTGCTGGATATCGGGTCGTGGTGGAATGGCGCGCATACCTATTCGGGTGTCGGCGACAATATGCGGCTCGACGCGCAAGCGGGCGGTTGCTGGTGCGAGTTGTGGAGCGGCGGCGAGGTTGAGCATGGTCGCGTCGTGATGGTGATGCCGAAGTCGGTGCTGCGTGTGGATACAGCGCTTGGACCGCTGCAGGAGATGGGTGTTGCGGGCGCTCTTACAATGACGCTTGGCGATGGTGTGGCGGGGAAGACGACGATCACGCTGGACTACAAGGTGACGGGATCGTCGTTGTCCAATCTCGATCAGATCGCGGCTGCGGTCGATCAGGTGCTGGCCGAGCAGATAGCTGGGTTTGCGAAGCCGAACTGACAAGCAAAAAGGGCGCTCCGGGGAGCGCCCTTTCCACATCTGGATCTGACCGGCCGTTATTGCGTGACAGGACGCAGCGTGACTTCCACGCGGCGGTTCTGCTGGCGCTTGGCTTCGGTGTCGTCCGGGAAGATGAGCGGGGCGAGTTCGCCCGCGCCGCCGGTCGCCATGCGGACCGGAAGGACGCCCTTGCCCTGCAGGTAGTTGCGGACCGCGTCAGCGCGCTGCAGCGACAGCGTGAGGTTGGCTTGCTCCGCGCCTTCGGTGGAGGCGTGGCCGACGATGTCGATCGTGGTTTGCGGATACTGGTTCAGCGACTCCGCAACCTTGTCGAGCCACGGCATGAAGGTCGGCGAGAGCGCCGCCGAGCCGCGGGCGAAGGTGACGTCCGCCGGCATGACCAGCTGGATGGTGTCGCCGACGCGCTGCAGGCCGATGCCGCTTTCCATCGTCTTGCGCTTCAGATCTTCTTCCTGGCCGTCCATGTAGCGGCCGATGCCGGCGCCGGCGAGCGCGCCGATGGCCGCGCCGACAGCGGCGTTGCGGCCGTCATTGCCGCCGGCGAAGACGCCGCCGACGCCGCCGACGATTGCGCCGATGGCGGCGCCACGGCCCGTGTTGCCCCAGATCGACTGACCCGTCAGCGGATCGGTGGCGCACGCGGTCACGGCGAATGCAGCCGCCGTGATAACGAGAATACGCTTCATCGAAAGTCTCCCTTTGAAACAGTCCGAATCGACGACGTACGCCGGTTCGACCCGAGGTACATCGGCGACAATCAGGGCACAAACGCGGCCCTTCGCGATCGGTTGCGCCGCGATTGGTTCATTACGCATTCACAATGGACGCGGGTGTTCGGAGAACCCTGCGGTAGTTGTGGAGCAACAAATAATTCACCCTGCCTGCAATTCCTCCACTGAGGCTTTTGAGGCACAGTCGCCCGATGCGCGTATCGGGTCGGGCCGGGGCGAGACGCGCCAATTGCGGGCAAGCGCATGGGCTACGTTCTCATCGGAACGGAAGCGAGCCAGTTCTCGGCGAAGGCGCGCGCGTATCTGCGCTGGAAGCGTGTTGCGTTCGTGGATCGCGACGCAACGCCTGAAGTCTATCGCGACATCATCGAGCCGCGCGTCGGGTATCCTGTCATTCCGCTGTTGCTGACGCCCGAGGGCGGCGTGGTGCAGGACAGCGGCGAGATCGTCGATCATGTCGAGGCGCACACGGAAGGTTCGTCCGTGCGACCGGCGAGTCCGGTGCAGGAGCTGGTTTCGCGTCTGCTCGAACTCTATGCCGATGAGTGGCTGACGATTGTCGGGATGCATTATCGGTGGACGTACAACGATGCGTGGATCGTTTCCGAATTCGGCCGGGTGTCGGCGCCGGGCGTATCGCGGGACGAACAGGCGCGCATCGGCGAAGTGATCGCAGCGCCTGTGCGCGAGGCGGCTTCGCGCTATGGCGTCAGCGACGATACGCGGTCGGGGATTGAAGCGCATTACGAAGGCTTTCTCGCGGATTTCTCCGAACATCTGCGGCGGCATGATTTCACGCTGGGCGGGCGGCCTACGCTGGGCGACTTTGCGCTGTTCGGCGTGTTGCAGGCTGTGCTGTTCCGCGACCCGGAGTCGGGCGCACACATGATGCGGCTGGCGCCCATGGTGGCAAGCTGGATCGAGCGCGTGGAAGAGGCGCGCGTGGGGGCGGGCGAGTTGCTGGGCGGGGACGCGATCCCCGAGACGCTGTTGCCGATCCTGAAGCGGCAGGTGAGCGAGCAGCTTCCCGCGCTGGCGGACGGCGCACGGGCTCTCGCGGCGTGGAGCGTGGCGCAGCCAGCGGGAGCGCGGGTGAAGCGATCGCTGGGCGTGCATGAGTTCATCATCGGCGGACGGTGGGGACAGCGCGGATTGTTCACTTTCCCGCTGTGGCGGCTGCAGGGAATCCAGGACCATGTTCGCGCAATGACCGGCGAAGACCGGGCGCGGGCGGAGGCTTTTCTGGACGCCATTGGCGGGCGGGCGTTGGTCGATCGGGTGATTCCGGTGCGGCTGGCGCGGCGCGATTTCCGGCTGATCGTGGCTTGAGAGCAGCGCCGGGTTATCTGGCGGCATGAGGAAACCGGAACACGATCAGGGTCTTGGGCCGGCATGTTGAGACGGCGGCGGCTTTGCCGACAGGCTTGGGGCGGGGCTCGTCTAAGGTTCGGGAAGTGCTAAGGTCGAGAGACTCAACCGCAGGGGACGCATCGTTGTGTCCGCGTCGTTCGGGGATATGAATGTCGGGACTGGCCGGAGGATCGATACGTCCTGCCACCGCTATCGCGCGGACGGCGGCGCTTTGTTTCGCGCTGGCGCTGACGCTGGCGGCGTGTGGCGATGACGCGGCAAAGCCGCCGGAGGGCGGGCAGGCTGGAGCGGGCGCAGGCACGCAGGCCGGCGGCGCATTGCAGGGCGCGGCGGACGGTGCGGAGACTTCGGGTGGCCTTGGTGTGATTACCGGACCATCCGGTCCGCTGGATACGGCCAACTGGGTTGCGCAGCCTCCCTTCTATGCCGCAGGCGACGAACCGGCGTGGCGGCTCGACATTGCGGATGGCTGGTTCTCGTTCGTGCGGGGCGGCTCGCTGCGCACCATCGACGAGCCGATGATCCAGCCCGTGAAGGACGGCGCGGCGGATGTGTTCGAGACGGGCTCGTTGAAGATCGTGATCGAGCGGGAAGCCTGCCAGGCGGGCGGCCAGTCGAGTGAGTTGGCGGCGGAAGTGAC
This sequence comes from uncultured Rhizobium sp., assembly GCA_964529555.1. GTDB lineage: Bacteria > Pseudomonadota > Alphaproteobacteria > Caulobacterales > Hyphomonadaceae > UBA7672. The sequence goes on along the minus strand of CAZGWV010000008.1, from coordinate 18,021 downwards.
TTTTGCCGACGATAAATTCTCGGGATGCGTCTTCACTGCACGGGCGCCGGATGTGGCGACCTCGCCGGAGGCCGTGGCGGTAACTGGCGCGGTGCGTCTGGTGGATGCCTGTCTGGCCAACCTTGGTCAGCCTGCGCTGGTGACGGGCGTGGTGCCGCGGCAGGACGGGGCGCAGACGTCTGTGGCTCTGCGTGCGCGCAATGGCACGCTGTTCGAGTGTGGCGCGGAGACGGCGACGGCGGCGATCCTGTATCTCGATCCGATCGAGGTGGGCGCGCAGGCGCAGTGGATGAACCGCATGCGGTTCGTGCGCGAGGGCGTTGCGGTGAGCGCGCCTTGCCCGGATGCGGAGGAAGTGCGTTCGGGCGACCAGGTGCTCGGCCGGATGTTCAGCCTCGCCTGCAAGTTCTGACGTTTCAGTTCCAGGGTTTGTAGACCGATACTGCTGGCGGAGGCTCCGGCTTCTTTTCCGGCGCGCGCGGCGGCGATGCGGCGGCGCTTGCGGTCATTCCGGTTTCGGGGGTCTGCACCGAGCGGGCGCTGAAGCCCCTGATCAGGAAAGCCGGGTGGTTCGCGGCGGGCGTTTGCGCAGGCGCGGCCGTGGCTACGGGAGCGGGTTGGGGCTCGGCTGGTTTCGCGAAGCTCTTCACGGCGCCGAAGGATGGTTTGGCTTGTGCGATGGGCGCGATGGCTTCCGACGGAGAGGCGGCTGCGGCGGCGACAGGCATTGCCGTCTCGACAGGTGCGGGCTGCGGCGGCGGCGCGGCGTGCGGTGGCGAGGGCGCGGGCTGCGGCGCGGATTGGGCGATGGGCGCAGGCGCGGGTTCGGCCTGCTGTTTCGGCGGGGCCGAGAGCGAGGAAAGAATGCGGGCGATGGCGGCTTCGGCGCCGCGCGCGACGCGGTGGGCTTTCTCGGCCATGGCGGCGACGTGTGTGGCGTAGGTGCCCTGACCGTCGGGCCAGGCGGCGGCGGCGAGATCTGCGGCGTCGGCGCGTTCGAGTTCACGGCCATCGGCGCGCAGGAGGCGCAGCGTGGGCGGCTCGGCTTCGATTTCGACGAGATAGCCTTCCGAGTCGAAGCGGGAGCACTGGCGCTCTCCCTCCTTCCACGCGATGTGGCCTGCGTCCGTAAGCTCGCAGAGCTTTCGGATCAGCTGTTGCGTCGATGGATGCAGCATCTGGATTGTCGCCTCCCGCAGTGGAGGATGGGATCGGACACTGCTCCGGTCAAGTTGGGGCTCGGGTCAGGTTCAGGGAACCAGTCTTGCGATCCGGCGTGAGAGTTTTTCCGTGTCGCGGGTTTCGCATTCCCACAGGATGCGCGGGGTCCAGCCCAGCTTCCTCAGCGCCGCCGCAACGGCCTTGTCGCGGGCCATGTTGCGGCCGATCTTGGCTTCCCAGTAGGCGCGGTTGGTCTGCGGCATGCGGGCGCCGCGCGGGCAGTCGTGGCCGTGCCAGAAACAGCCATGCACGAAGAGCGCGACGCGATGGCGCGGGAAGACGAGATCGGGCTTGCCGGGCAGGTCTGCGCGCTGGAGTCGGAAGCGCAGGCCGAGCGCATGGGCGGCGCGGCGGACGGCAAGCTCGGGCGCGGTGTCCTTCGACTTCACCGCGCGCATGACGGCGGAACGTTGCGCTGGATCAAAGATGTCCGTCATCGGAAGATATCCGCTGGCGTTCGTGGCAATCCATGAGGCAAGATCGCCTCAAGCGAATCCATAGCCGGCAAGTGAAACGAGGAAACAATCATGGCGCGCCGTACAACACATCGCAGCTCAAAGGGTACGAAGCTCTACGCTGTCCGCGACAAGGACGGGAAGTTCAAGGATATCCAGACCTACAAGCGCGCCCATGCCGCCGA
>CAZGWV010000008.1:0-16060 GCA_964529555.1 uncultured Rhizobium sp. | reverse complement strand
GGCCGTGAAGAAAGCTCCGGCCAAGAAGGCCGCGCCGAAGAAAGCCGCGAAGAAGGTCGCGAAGAAGAAGTAGAGCGGCTGGGGCGGCGTGTCCCGATCGTTCGCCCGGTCAGGACGGCGTCGCCGCTTCGTCGTCATAACCGCCGAACTTGTAGGTGACCTGGTGGAGGGGGCCCCAGTCCTTGCGGTAAATCTCGACCTTGATCGCCGCGCTCTCGGGGATGGGGTCGGCGCCGGGGACATCGATCTTGACCGTGCCGCCGCCGTTGAGGGCGACCGTCTCGCGGCGGTATTGCGTGCCCTGCGGCGTGGTGATGACGCCGCTGTCTTCGATGACATGGGCGAGGATGGTTTTGTCGAGCTGCGGCTGGGTGGAGTTGTACATCGTGCTGAGCACGAGGCCGCCGACGATAACGGCGCCGATGCCGATGACCATGCGTGCGTCCCAGAGCATGCGGAGGAATTCCTGCCGCTGGGCGCGGCGGATGCGGCGGTCGAGATCGCGCTGGCGGTCGTTCATGGCGGGGCTCCCCTGGAGCGGGATATGTAGGCGGAATTACACTTGCTGCAAATCCGGGGCGGCGCTTTGGCCGCAGCTTACGCCGCAGCCTTCGCGCCCTTTGCGCCAGTCAGCGGCGCCAGGAGGTTGATGCCGAGCCAACGGACGACGGGGACGGAGACGCCGTCGCCCATGACCTTGAGGGCTTTGGTCTCGCTCCTTGGAAGCACGTAGGTATCGGGCAGGCCCATGAGGCGGGCGGCTTCGCGGGCGAGCACGGGGCGCAGGCGGGCGCGGCCTTTCTCGGTGACGATGAGCAGCTGTTTCGATGATCCGCCGGCGGGCGTGCGCAGGCAGCCGGCGAGGCCATCATAGCGGATCTCGGCGCGCTGGATGCGCTTGCCGTTTTCGATGCGGATGCGGCGGTAGACGGCGCCGGCATTCCAGTTGGGATCGGCGAGGGCTGCTTCGACACGCTGGCGATGCAGCGGCGCCATCTGGGAGAGGAGGCGCTTCGTGTCGGCGTCGGAGCGCCAGGCGCTTTCGGGCGGGTCGCGGTCGAGCAGGGCGGCGAGATCGGTGTTGCGGCGGGGCGGATGCGGCAGCCGCCACCAGACCCACGCCATGTGCGTCTGGTCGGGCAGGCTGGCGACGGCGGCGCGGAGGGCCGGCGGGTGGAAGGTGTCATCGGGCTGGTCGCTGACGAGGCCGGGCGGGAGCTTGCCCTTGTGCGCGACGATGAAGAGGCGCTGGCGTGACTGGGGCGAGAACAGCGCGGCGTCGATCTGCATGGCGCCGACGCGGTAGCCTGCGTCGGCGAGCGTGGTGAGCAGGGTCTGCAGGTCGCGGCCGCCGTGGGACGAGATGAGGCCGGCGACGTTTTCGATCACGATGGTTTTCGGGGCGGCCTCGCCCTTTTTCTCAATGACATTCCAGAAGCCCCAGAAGGCGCCTGAGCGCGGGGCGTTGAGGCCGCGCCGCCCGCCGGCGAGGGAGAGATCCTGGCAGGGGAAGCTGGCCCAGGCGAGCCGGGCTTCCGGGATGTCGGCCGGGCGGAGGTTCCAGATGTCGGCCTGGGCGATGGGGTCGGCTGGATGGTTGGCGCGATAGGCCTCGCACTTCATCGGGTCGATGTCGTTGGCGAAGGCGCAGTCCATGAGACCGTCGAGGCCCACGCGCGCCATGCCGCCGCCGGCGAAGAATTCGAGAAAGGTGGGGCGCATGGCCATGCGGGGAGAGTGGCGCGATTCGGGCAGGGGCGCTCGGGGGTGACGGAAGGGGTCTCTCAGGGGAGGCGGCTTCCGTGTTCGCCTGGCCGGGGAGGTTTACCATGACGGGCGCGCGCGGGGCCGGAAGCGCTTCGAAATGCCTTTGTTTCTGCAATGAACTGGCTGCATGGACAGGGTGGCCCGGCGTGTGTAAGACACCCGCCTTTCCTGCCCGGTCATCAAGTTGTTGGGGGCCGTCGGCGGGGTCCAACCATTTTGCCTGATCAGGGTTCGCACGATGAACGTCACCGAGACGAAATCGGAAGGTCTTTCGCGGGAGTTCCGCGTGTCGGTTCCCAAGGGCGAGCTGGCGGCCAAATTCGCGGACAAGATCAACGAGCTGCAGCCGAAAATGACCCTGAAAGGGTTCCGGCCGGGCAAGGTTCCGACCGCGCACATCAAGAAGATGTACGGCAAGTCGATCATGGCCGACATCGTGAACGACGTCGTGCAGGAAACGTCGGACAAGGCGCTGGCCGAGAAGGCCCTGCGCCCGGCCTCGCGCCCCTCGATCAAGCTCGATGGCGATCAGGACAAGCTGATCGCGGGCGAGGCCGATCTCGACTATTCGATGGCGCTCGAAATCATGCCGGAGTTCGAACCGGCGGATGTGAGCGGGATTTCGATCGAGCGCATGGTCGCCGAGCCGACCGAGGAAGAGATCGGCGACGCGCTGAAGCGTATCGCGGACAACAACAAGTCCTACGAGACGAAAGAGGGCAAGGCGGAGACGGGCGACGCGGTCGTGATCGACTTCGTGGGCTCGATCGACGGCGAGAAGTTCGATGGCGGCGCGGCCGAGGGCCAGACGCTGGTGATCGGCTCGGGCCGCTTCATTCCGGGCTTTGAAGAGCAGCTGGCTGGCGCATCCGCCGGCGACAACGTGAACGTCAACGTGTCGTTCCCCGAAGCCTATCAGGTGCCGACGCTGGCCGGTAAGGCCGCGCTGTTCGAGGTGAAGGTCCACGAGGTGAAAGCCCCGAAGGACACCGAGATCGATGACGAATTCGCCAAGACGCTCGGCCTCGAAGGCCTCGATGCGCTCAAGGAAGCCGTGAAGAAGGACCTGTCGGGCGAGCTGGAGTTCGCCACGCGCCAGCAGGTGAAGCGCGTGCTGCTCGATGCGCTGGATGAGCGTCACTCGTTCGACCTGCCGCCGCTGATGGTGGAAGCCGAGTTCGGCCAGATCTGGAGCCAGTTCGAGACCGAGAAGAGTGCGGGTCGCCTCTCCGACGAGGACAAGGCCAAGTCGGACGACGAGTTGAAAGCAGAGTACCGCAAGATCGCCGAGCGCCGCGTGCGCCTTGGCCTGGTGCTGGCCGAGATCGGCCGCCGCGCCGACGTGCAGATCACCAATGAGGAACTGGTCCGCGCGCTGCGCCAGGAAGCGTCGCGCTATCCCGGCCAGGAGAAGCAGGTGATCGAGTTCTACACCAAGAACCAGGGCGCGATGGCCCAACTGCGCGCGCCGATCTACGAGGAAAAGGTGGTCGACTACATCCTCACCAAGACCACGGTGACGGACAAGCCGGTGACCCGCGAAGAGCTGATGAAGGTTATCGGCGACGACGAATAGTCGCCTCTACCGCTCCGCCTGTAGACGTCGAGAGAGACCCCCACCTGTCCGCCCCCTAAGAACGGGGCGGAACCCTGTTGGGCGAGCTTACCCGATATTGAAGATCGGTGGCCCCAGCAGGTCCCGCCCCGTTCTTAGGGGGCGGACAGGTGGGGGTCTGGTTCGGCAGGCCCGATTGGGCCGGCGAGTGTGGTGTTTCCCGTGCTAATCATGGCTAAACCACAGGCGTCCGCTAGCCGCCCCTTGCGTTACAGGGGGGGCGTTCGGATATTGTTAGTTCAACTTATGCTTTGAGTCTGTCGCTCGTCCGAGGCGGCGGGCCTGCCCTGAAAGTCTCAAGATGTCCGACTCCTATATCCAAGGGATCAACTATTTCCCGACCGTGATCGAGCAAAGCTCGCGCGGGGACAGGCCTTACGACATCTATTCGCGCCTGCTGAAGGACCGGATCATCTTCGTGACGGGACCGATCGAGGACACGCTCGCCACGGCCGTGACCGCCCAGCTTCTCTTTCTGGAGTCCGAAAACCCCAAGAAAGAGATCGCCATGTACATCAACAGCCCCGGCGGCCACGTCCATTCGGGCCTCGCGATCTACGACACGATGCAATACATCCGCTCGCCGGTTTCGACGGCCTGCATCGGGATGGCCGCATCCATGGGCGCGCTGCTGCTGTGCGCGGGCGAGAAGGGGATGCGCTTCTCGACGCCCAACAGCCGGATCATGGTTCACCAGCCCTCGGGCGGGTTCCGTGGCGTCGCGACGGATATTGAACGTCACGCACTCGATATTATCTCGGTGAAGAAGCGGCTGAACGAGATATATGTGAAGCACACCGGCCAGCCCTACGAGACCATCGAAAAGACCCTGGACCGCGATTCGTTTATGACCGCTTCGGAGGCTCAGGCCTTCGGGATCGTGGACAAGGTGTACGAAAAACGCGCCGGCCCGGCCGATTAGTGCTGTTTTTGGGCGATTTTTGCCTTCAGGGTCGGGAAGGATGTGCAGCCGCGAACCTTGCGGCGCCCGCCTTGCTATGGTCGGATAGGACTGCCTTGAACCTATCGGAAACGATTGAAATATAAGAATCAGGGTCATGGGCGTTGTGGAATACGCCCTGGGGTCGATCCAGGCCCTTGGGTGATTAGAGGTGTCGATGAGCAAGACCACGACAGGCAGCGACAGCAAGAACACCCTTTACTGCTCGTTCTGCGGGAAGTCGCAGCACGAAGTGAAGAAGCTGATCGCGGGACCGACGGTATTCATCTGCGATGAATGCGTCGAACTCTGCATGGACATCATCCGCGAAGAGTCGAAGACGGCTCTCGTGAAGTCGCGCGATGGCGTTCCGACGCCGCGCGAGATCTGCGATGTGCTGGACGATTATGTGATCGGCCAGTTCAAGGCCAAGCGCGTGCTGTCGGTGGCGGTGCATAACCACTACAAGCGCCTCAACCACGCCGCCAAGAATTCCGACGTCGAACTCGCGAAGTCCAACATCCTGCTGATCGGGCCGACGGGCACGGGCAAGACGCTGCTCGCCCAGACGCTGGCGCGCATCATCGACGTTCCGTTCACGATGGCCGACGCCACGACGCTGACCGAAGCCGGTTATGTTGGCGAAGACGTCGAGAACATCATCCTCAAGCTGCTGCAGGCGTCCGACTACAACGTGGAGCGGGCGCAGCGCGGCATCGTCTATATCGACGAGATCGACAAGATCAGCCGCAAGTCCGACAACCCGTCCATCACGCGCGACGTGTCGGGCGAGGGCGTGCAGCAGGCGCTGCTGAAGATCATGGAAGGCACGGTTGCCTCGGTGCCGCCGCAGGGCGGCCGCAAGCATCCGCAGCAGGAGTTCCTGCAGGTCGACACGACGAACATGCTGTTCATCTGCGGCGGCGCGTTTGCGGGCCTGGATAAAGTCATCTCGGATCGCGGCCGGGGCACGTCGATCGGCTTCGGCGCCAATGTGGTCGACCCGGAAGAGCGCCGCACCGGCAAGGTGCTGCAGGAATGCGAGCCGGAAGACCTGGTGAGGTTCGGCCTCATCCCGGAATTCATCGGCCGTCTGCCTGTGATCGCGACGCTGGAAGACCTCGATGAAGCGGCGCTGATCCAGATTCTGACCGAGCCGAAGAACGCGCTGCTGAAGCAGTATCAGCGGCTGTTCGACATGGAGAGCGTGAAGCTGACCTTCACCGACGACGCGCTCGCCGCCGTCGCCCGCCGCGCCATCCAGCGCAAGACGGGCGCGCGTGGCCTGCGCTCGATCATGGAGGGCATCCTGCTCGACACCATGTTCGAACTGCCCAACCTGCGCGGCGTGGAAGAAGTGGCGATCAATGCCGAGGTCGTGGAGGGCCGTTCGCGTCCGCTCTACGTCCACGCGACGAAGGAAGAGAAGGCCGCCAGCGCTTCGTAGGGCGATGCGCTGACGGTTCCCGCTCCGGTCCGCCGGTAGATGGGATATTTTGCCAAGGATCAGATGGTGTCGTTCCGGCCGCAGCGAAGCGGAGAGCCGGGACCCGTTCTCCAGCGCTCCCGGTGGCGAGGAATGGGTCCCGGATAGCACTGCACGCTTTCGGGATGGCAAGCCGGGTCGACTTGGCCGGTCCGGTTCCGTGAACGAGAGACAACGATCTCCAGCCGTTCCACTCACAGCCAGATCCCAAATTATCCAGATAAAACATGCCGCAGAGGGGCGGGTTGAATGCTGGCTCCCGACGCGCCACTTTCATCCTCAAGAGAATGTCCGGGCCGATCTATTGGCATGGCCCCGGCCTTCCTCCCGCCGGCGAGCTTCGAGCAAGGCGCCGGCGGCGTAGTAAGGAGAAAAAAGAGTCATGACGAACGTCCTCCCTGTTCTGCCCCTGCGCGATATCGTGGTGTTCCCGCGCATGGTCGCCCCGCTGTTTGTCGGGCGCGATAAATCCGTCCGCGCTCTCGAGGAAGTCGAGAAGGGCGGCGGTGAAATCCTGCTCGTGGCCCAGAAGGAAGCCGGCGTCGACGACCCGGCCGAGGAAGACCTCTACAATGTCGGCGTGGTCGCCTCGATCCTGCAACTACTGAAGCTGCCCGACGGCACCGTGAAGGTGCTGGTCGAGGGCAAGCACCGCGCCCGCATCGACAAGCTGATCGACAAGGGCGAGTACTACGCCGCCGAACACTCCACGCTCGAAGAAAAGCGTTCGGAGTCTCAGGAGTCCGCCGCGCTGATGCGCGCGGTGATCGAGCAGTTCGACGGCTATGTGAAACTGAACCGCAAGATCCCGGCGGAGACCGTCGGCACGGTCAGCGCGATCACCGACCCCGGCCACCTGGCCGATGCGGTGGCGGCGCAGCTTTCGATCAAGATCGAAGACAAGGAAGCGCTGCTTGAACTGGTCGATGTGATCGAGCGGCTGGAGAAGGTGTTCTCGCTGATGGAAGGCGAGATCGGCATGCTCCAGATGGAGCGCAAGATCCGCAACCGCGTGAAGCGGCAGATGGAGAAGACGCAGCGCGAGTACTATCTCAACGAGCAGATGAAGGCGATCCAGCGCGAGCTTGGCGACGGCGACAGCGGCGGCGGCGAGCGTGACGAGATCGGCGAGCTGGAAGAGAAGATCGCCAACACGCCGATGTCCGAAGACGCGCGCGCCAAGGCCGAGCAGGAAGTGAAGAAGCTGCGGCAGATGTCGCCGATGTCGGCGGAGTCCACCGTCGTCCGCAACTATCTCGACTGGATGGTCTCGCTGCCGTGGGGCCGCAAGAAGGAAGTCGTTCGCGACCTGCAGATCGCGCAGGACGTTCTCGATGCCGATCACTACGGCCTTGAGAAAGTGAAGGAGCGCATCATCGAGCACCTCGCCGTCCAGGCGCGCGGCGACAAGGTGCGCGGCCCGATCCTGTGCCTCGTCGGGCCTCCGGGCGTCGGCAAGACCTCGCTCGGCAAGTCGATCGCGAAGGCCACGGGGCGTGACTTCGTTCGCGTGTCGCTCGGCGGCGTGCGTGACGAAGCCGAGATCCGCGGTCACCGCCGTACCTATATCGGCTCCATGCCGGGCCGCATCATCCAGTCGATGAAGAAGGCAAAGAGCGGCAATCCGCTGTTCCTGCTCGATGAGATCGACAAACTCGGCCAGGACTATCGTGGCGACCCGTCATCGGCCCTGCTGGAGGTCCTCGACCCCGAGCAGAATGCGACGTTCAACGATCACTATCTGGAGGTCGATTACGACCTGTCGGATACGATGTTCATCACGACGGCCAACTCGCTGAACATGCCTCAACCGCTTCTCGACCGGATGGAGATCATCCGTCTCGAAGGCTATACCGAGGACGAGAAGGTCGAGATCGCCAAGCGCCACCTGCTGCCCAAGACCATCGAGCAGCATCTGCTCAAGGACGGCGAACTCATCGTGGAGGAGAGCGCGATCCGCGACCTCATCCGCTACTACACCCGCGAGAGCGGCGTGCGTTCGCTCGAACGTGAGATGGCGCGCCTCGCCCGCAAGGCGGTTCGCGACATCGAGATGAAGAAAACCACGACGGTCACCGTCAATGGCGACAACCTCGACAAGTTCGCCGGCGTGCGGAAATACCGCTTCGGCATGGCGGATCGCGAAGACCAGATCGGCGTCGTCACGGGCCTCGCCTGGACGGAAGTCGGCGGCGACCTGCTCACCATCGAGGCCGTGCAGATGCCGGGGCGTGGTCGCATGACGGTCACCGGCAGCCTGCGCGACGTGATGAAGGAGTCGATCTCGGCTGCTCAATCTCTGGTTCGTTCCCGCTCGGTGCAGATGGGCATCCGCCCGCCCGTGTTCGACAACACGGACATCCACGTTCACGTCCCCGACGGGGCGACGCCCAAGGACGGCCCGTCGGCGGGCATCGCCATGACGACGGCGATCGCCTCGCTGCTGACCGGCAACCCGATCCGCAAGGATATCGCCATGACCGGCGAGATCACCCTGCGCGGACGTGTGCTGCCGATCGGCGGGCTGAAGGAGAAACTGCTCGCGGCCCTGCGCGGCGGTATCAAGACGGTGCTGATCCCCGAGGAGAACGAGAAAGACCTGATCGATCTGCCCGAGAACGTGAAGAGCGGCCTGACCATCGTGCCGGTCTCGACCATCGAGCAGGTGCTGGCGCGGGCGCTGACGCGGCCGCTGACGCCGATCCAGTGGAGCGAAGCCGAGGAGGCCGCCTATCGCGCCAGCCTCGCCGGACGTCCCGCCGCGCCGGGTGAAGCGCAACTGCCCCACTGATCGGATCGCTTGAACTGAACTGGAAGGCCCGCTGGAAACGGCGGGCCTTTCTGCATTCCGCGTACGTTAGCGTTTCCGGCTGGCGTCTTAACCTGTTGGGCGTGCGGCCCCTCGCGCCTGGCGTCGGAGATCGTGGAAAAAGCTCGCCAGCCGCGACGTTTTCGTCGTGCTGCGGCAGAAGATAGCCATCAGCAAACAGTTCGTTTTGGTTAACCATCGCGCACGATAAGTCGCCGCATGACAATCCTCGGCATCTGTTTCGATTCATCCGCAGTCGGCGTGGCGCACGCTCACGACCTCGGGCTTGTTATCCTGTCGTTCGTCATCGCGGCGCTGGCTTCGTATTGCTCGCTCGACATGGCCGAGCGGCTGCGCGCCTCCGAGGGACGCACGCGGATGTTCTGGCTGCTGATGGCCGGCGTGACGCTGGGCGGCGGCATCTGGTCGATGCACTTCATTGCGATGACGGCGTTCCATACATCGCTGGAGCAGGGCTATGACGCGGCGCTGACGCTTGTGTCGGGCGTTATCGCCGTGGGGGCGGTGACGGCGGGGCTGGCGGCTCTGGGACGCAAGCCGAGCTGGCTGCGTCTGGCTGGCGCGGGCGTGTTCGTGGGCCTGGGCGTCGTGGTGATGCACTATGTCGGCATGGCCGCGTTGGTCGTGCAGGGCGAGATCGTCTATCGCCCGGAAATCTTTTCGCTCTCGGTCCTCATTGCGCTGACGGCGGCGACGGTGGCGCTGTGGCTGGCGGTGAACCTCAGCAAGCTGTGGCAGCGCGCGGCGGCGGCGCTGGTGATGGCGGTTGCGATCTGCGGCATGCACTACACCGGCATGATGGGCACGGTGATGGTCGCCGGGCCCGTGGTGGAAGACGCGGACATGCTGGTGTCCAAGGGCATCCTTGCGGCTGCGGTCGCGATGGCGACGGCGACGTTCGTTCTGGTGGCGATGGTGCTGGCGTTCATCGATCGCAGGCTGGAGACGCGCTCGGCGCAGGAGACGCAGCGGTTGCGCGAGCTGAATGCAGATCTCGAGCAGGCCAAGCGTGAAGCGGAAGCGGCGAACCGGGCGAAGTCGGCCTTCCTCGCCACGATGAGTCACGAGATCCGCACGCCGATGAATGGCGTGCTGGGCATGCTGGAAGCGACGCTGCGGACGCGGATCGACGAGGGCATTCGCGACCAGCTGACGACGGCGCGGGATTCGGCGGTCGACCTGCTGACCATCCTCAATGACATTCTCGACTATTCGAAGCTCGAAGCCGGGCAGATGCAGCTGGAGCGCGTGTCGTTCAATGTGCGGCAGGTGGCGGACGATGTGATGTCCATGCTGGTCAGCACGGCGGCGCAGAAGAAGCTGTGGCTCGACGTGCAGGTGACGGCGGAGACGCCGCAATGGATCGTGGGCGATCCGACGCGGTTCCGGCAGGTGTTGCTCAACCTGGTGACCAACGCGCTGAAGTTCACCGAGGCGGGGTCGGTGACGATCGTCGTATCGTACATGGCGGGAGAGGCGCCGCATGTGGTGCGGGTCGAGGTGCGCGATACGGGCATCGGGATTCCGCCGGATGTGGTGGGCAAGCTGTTCAGCCGCTTCAGCCAGGCGGATGCGTCGACGACGCGCAGGTTCGGCGGCACGGGGCTTGGCCTCGCGATCTGCCGCGAGCTGGTGGCGTGCATGGGCGGCGACATCAATGTGCGCTCGGATCTCGGTCGCGGCAGCGTGTTCACGTTCGAGATTCCCACCGAGGTGGGCTCGGAGCCGGAAGCGCGCGCGAAGCAGCCGGCATTCATGCGAACGGGTTTGCGGCTCAACATCCTGGTGGCCGAGGACAATCCGGTGAACCAGAAGGTCCTGCGCACGCTGATGAACGGGCAGGGCCACGAGATGACGTTCGTGGACAATGGCCTCAAGGCGGTGAATGCGGCGCGCGATGGCGCGTTCGACCTGATCCTCATGGACGTCTCCATGCCGGTGATGGACGGGCCGTCGGCGACGCGGGAGATCCGCAAGCTGCCGCGGCCGGTGGGGCTGACGCCGATCATCGCGCTGACGGCCAATGCGATGGCGGGCGACAAGGAGTCGTACTTCGCCGATGGCATGAACGACTATGTGTCGAAGCCGATCGACATAGACATGCTGCTGGCCGCGATTGCGCGTCAGGCGCCGGGCGCCGCCGTAGAGCCGGCGGCGGCGAAGGCTGAAGTTGTCGAGGCTGCGCCTACGGCTGCCGAGAACGAAGCGCTGGATGCGCTGAACTCCGAGCTCGACGATTTGCTGGCCGGGCTCGGTGCGTTCACGGACGCGAAGAAGAACGATGCGGCCTAGGCTGCGGATGCACCCGGCCTGACGATCAGGCGGCGGCTTCCGTGAGTGCAGGCTTCCTGTTTCCGAGGCGGAACAGACTCGGGCGGACGTAGAGCGCGATGAGCGGCGTGCGCTTGATCGCGAGGTGGAACAGCAGCGGGGCCGCCGCCGAAACCGTGAGGATGATGAGGCAGGCGGTTCCGGTTTCGAGGCCGGTCTTGCTCAGCGTGCGCTCGAGGACCGTCAGCGGAAAGATGAAGGTGAGATAGATGACGATGGAGTTCTGGCCGCAATAACGGAGGAAGCGCGCGGACTTCCATTTCGACAGGAGGGCCGCGATCTCGACGACGGCGATGGCGCCCGCGACGCCCATCATCAGGCCGTAGACCGGCACATTGTGGAAGTTCTGCCCGACCAGCCAGAAATTGCAGACCGCCCATCCGGCGACAACGCCGACCGTGACCCACGGGCGCGCCTTGGCGCGGTCGGCGACATCGAACACGACCTGGTGCAGCGCGTACCCGAGGAAAAAGTATGTGTAATACTCCATCGTGCGGTTGAGGATGAAGCTGGGCGTGTCGATCCAGAGGCCGTGATGGGCGATCTGTAGCGAAGCGGCGACGGCCAGCACGATCCACTTGGGAACGCGGGCGACGAGGCGCGTGATGACGTAGAACACCGCCAGCATGTGGACGAACCAGAGCACGCCGGTCGGCTGGATGATGTTCCAGGCATAGAGCTTCACGAACTCGACCGGGTTTGCGCGCAGCACGTCATTGTCGGTGAGCAGCAGGGTGAGGCCCAGCCAGAGCAGGTAGAAGTAGGCGAAGTGGATGACCTTCTTGTCGAGATAGGTGGTGAGGTTCGCGTTGATCGTGCGGGAGAGGAACAGGCCCGAGATCAGGAAGAAGTCGGGCATGCGGAACGGCTTCGAGAAATCGACGATCCAGCGCATCCACCCCTGCTCGCCCACGGCGGCCTCGTAGTGGTTAACCGTGTGGAACATCACGACCAGCAGGATGCAGATGCCCTTGGCGTAATCGACCCAATCCACGCGGGATGAGACGGCCGGGGTGCAGGTCGCGGATGCCATTTGCATCGTTCTGGTCCAGTCGAAATTCGGTTTCCGGCGGGAAATGGCGGTTAACCGCCTTGCCGCAAGCTCGCTTGCCAGGAGAAAAGCAATCGGTGTGCCGAGTCTGGCGGGAGATCATCTGTGGCGGGAATGACCGACAATACGTGGTGGCGCGGCGCGGTCATGTACCAGATCTATCCGCGCTCGTTTCTCGATACGAATGGGGATGGGGTTGGCGATCTCAAGGGGATTGCCAGCAAGCTCGACCATGTAAAGTCGCTGGGGGCGGATGGCGTGTGGCTGTCGCCCTTCTTCAGGAGCCCGATGCGGGACTTTGGCTATGACGTGTCGGACTATCGTGATGTCGATCCGATGTTCGGAGCGCTGGACGACTTCAAGGCGCTGCTGAAGACGGCGCATGGGAAGGACCTGAAGGTCATCATCGACCAGGTGTGGTCGCACACGTCTTCGGACCATGACTGGTTTCGCGCGAGCCGGCTGGATCGCACGAACGAAAAGGCGGACTGGTATGTGTGGGCCGATCCCAAACCCGATGGCGCGCCGCCGAACAACTGGCAGGCATGGTTCGGCGGCGCGGCGTGGACGTGGGAGCCGCGGCGGCGGCAGTATTACCTGCACAACTTCCTGTCGACGCAGCCGCAGCTGAACTTCCACAACAATGATGTGCGCGCGGCGATCATCGATGTGGCGCGGTTCTGGCTGCAGCTGGGGGTGGATGGCTTCCGGCTGGACGTGGCGAACTACTACTTCCACGACGCGGCGCTGCGGGACAATCCGCCATCGGGCGATCCCAAGCCGGCGCTGCCGCGCAACATGCAGGTGCACACGTACAATTCTGACCAGCCGGAGACGCTTGGCTTCATCGCGAAGCTGCGCGAGCACATGAATGGTCATGGCGCGAACATGACGGTGGGCGAACTGGCGCCAGGCTCATACGCGCTGATGCATGATTACACGCGCACGCAGGGGCGGTTGCACACGGCCTATGCGTTCGACTTTCTCGGCGCGTGGCCGGGCGTGGAGAGGATGGCGGACATTCTCTCGCAATGGCGCGAGGGGGCGGACGATGGCTGGCCGAGCTGGGCGTTCTCGAACCATGACGTGACGCGCGTGGCCACGCGATGGGGCGAGGCGATCGGCGCGGCGGCGCCGCGGGCGGCCCCGTTGTTCATGGCGCTGCTGCTCAGCCTGCGCGGCACGATCTTCATGTATCAGGGCGAGGAGCTTGGCCTGCCGGATGGCGATGTGCCGTTCGAGAAGCTGCAGGACCCGTGGGGGATCGCAGGCTGGCCGGCGACGAAGGGGCGCGATGGATGCCGCACGCCCATGCCGTGGAAAGACGAGATCATGGCCGGCTTCACCAAGGCGAAGGAGGCGTGGCTGCCGGTCGATGCGCGCCAGCGCGGGCTTGCCGTCGAGAAGCAGGAGAAGCTTGCGGAGTCCATGCTGCACACCACGCGGACGCTCGTAGCGCTGCGCAAGGCGAGCGCGGCGCTGTCGCGCGGCGGGTTCGAGGTGGTCGAGGCGAAGGATGGCGTGCTGGTGTTCGACCGCGCGCACGAGGGCGAGCGGGTGCGCTGTGCGTTCAATTTCGGCGCGGGCGATGCGACGCTGGACCTCGGCGGCAAGCCGGATGTGCTGTGGGCGCATGAGGCGGTGGCCAGCGGAAACAAGCTGACGATGCCGGGGTTCTCGGCAGCCTGGTTGCGGCTGTAGCGACGATCATTCCAGCGGGGTCATTCTCGGGTAAGCCGAAAGCGCATCCCGAGAATCCCGGTTGCTTCATCGACGGGAAAAGCGACGTATCCCGCCGCGGCCGCCAACCGGGATTCCCGGCATTCACTGCGTTCAGCCGAGAATGACTCCGCGATGGTTTTGGCCTAACACTGTCTCCATGATCCGCGTCGTCACCGAGCCCTTCGATCCGCACGCCGAAACCGCCGCCTTTGCGAAGGGGCGCGCGGAGGCCGGGGCGCTGGCGAGTTTCATCGGGTCGGTACGGGATTCGGCACACGGGGATACGGTCAGCGCGCTGGAGCTGGAGGCGTATCCGGGTTTCACCGAAAAGCAGATCGCGAAGATCGAGACGGATGCGCGCGCGAAGTTCGGCGTGATCGACACGCTGGTGATCCATCGCCACGGACGGATGGCGCCGGGCGAGGCGATCGTGCTGGTTGCCGCGCTATCCAAGCATCGGCGCGAGGCGCTGCAGGCGGTTGACTATCTGATGGATCGCCTGAAGACGGAGGCGCCATTCTGGAAGCGCGAAGTGCGGCCCGATGGCGTGGAATGGATCGAGCCGCGCAGCGATGATCGCGAAGCGCATGCGCGCTGGACGTCTGACTTGAAGACTGGGGAGTAGCCCATGACCGGACCTGCCTATCCGCCGCTGACCGCACCGGGCGGGAAGATGGTCGACACCATGCCGTTCAAGCAGCTGCGCGTCTGCGTGATGACGATCTCGGATACGCGGACGGACGAGACGGATACGTCAGGCTATCTGCTGGCGGCGCGCGTGACCGAGGCGGGGCATGAGCTGGCGGACAAGGCCATTGTGCCGGATGAAGTGAACGCGATCCGCGCCATCATGCGCAAGTGGATTGCCGACCCCACGATTGACGCCGTGGTTACGACCGGCGGCACGGGCCTCACCGGGCGCGACGTGACGCCGGAGGCTGTGCGCCCGCTGTTCGACAAGGAGATCGAGGGCTTCAACGTGGTCTGGCATCTGGTGTCTTTCCAGAGCGTCGGCACGTCGACGCTGCAGAGCCGCGCATGCGCAGGCGTGGCGAACGCCACCTTCATCTTCTGCCTGCCGGGCTCGAACGGCGCGGTGAAGGACGGCTGGGACAAGCTGATCCGCTGGCAACTCGATAGCCGCCACATGCCGTGCAACATGGTCGAGCTGATGCCGAGGTTGCTTGAATCGTAGGGTGGATTGAGCCGCAGGCGAAATCCGCCCTACACCTTGTCGACCAGCCCCCTTGTGAGCGTCTGCTCACATCGCTATCTATAGGCGCACAAAGAGGGACAGATCCATGAAAACCCGCCGCCTTGGGCGCAGTGCGCTCTACGTTTCCGATATCTGCATGGGGACGATGACGTTCGGAAACCAGGTGGAGGAGGCGGATGCGATCCGCATTCTCGACAAGTGTTTCGACGCGGGGATTACGTTCTACGACACGGCGGAGAACTATCCCGTGCCGCCGGACGCCAAGTATGCGGGGCGGACGGAGGAGATTGTCGGCAAGTGGATGAAGACAAAGCCGCGCGATGCAGTGCTGATGGCGACGAAGGTGTCAGGGCCGAGTCATGGCTGGATCAGATCTGCGCAGCGTCATGCGATGACGGCGATGGACCGCCACAATATCGTGCGCGCGATCGAGGGCAGCCTGAAGCGGTTGCAGACGGACTATGTCGATCTCTATCAGACGCACTGGCCCGATCATGGCGTGGCGTATGACGAACATATGTTGGCGCTCGACGAGCTGGTGAAGGCGGGCAAGGTGCGGGTCATCGGATGCTCGAACGAGACGAGTTGGGGGCTGATGAAGTCGCTGGCGGCGTCGGAGCGGCTGGGCGTTGCGCGGCACAACTCGATCCAGAACAATTTCAGCCTGAACAACCGCCGTTTCGAAGATGAGCTGAAGCAGGTCGCCCGGCAGGAGGGCGTGAGCCTGATCCCGTACTCGCCGCTGGGCGGGGGCGTGCTGACGGGCAAATATCAGGGCGGGGCGTGGCCGGAGGGCGCGCGGTTCACCAAGTACAAGGACATGCCGGATCGCCAGGCGCCGATGGCGCGCCGGTTTGTCAACGACAAGACGCTGGCTTCGACCGAGCGTTGGATGGGTCTGGCGCAGGAGCTGGGCATGTCGGTGGCGACGTTCGCGACGGCGTGGAGCAAGAGCCACGACTTCGTGGCTTCAACCATCGTCGGCGTGACACATGAGGATCACCTGCCGGATATCTTTGCGGCGGCGGATGTGACGCTGAGCCCCGAGGTGATGAAGAAGGTGGACGAGATTTCCAAGGAGATCAGGTATCCGATGGGGTGA
>CAZGWV010000007.1:23031-53551 GCA_964529555.1 uncultured Rhizobium sp. | reverse complement strand
TGTCCGGGTCTTTCGCCGCGACCTGTTTCGCGAGATCGACGATGACCTTGGCCTGCTTCCAGGTGGCGTCGTCCTGCATCTTGCCGTCGAGCATGGTGACGCCGGTGCCGTCGGGCATGGCTTCGAGGATGCGCAGGGCGAACTTCACTTCGGCGGGCTCGGGCGAGAAAACGCGCTTGGCGATGTCGATCTGGCCGGGGTGGAGCGACCATGCGCCGGCGCAGCCCATGAGGAAGGCGTTCTTGAACTGCTGCTCGCAGGCGGCGAGGTCGGCGATGTCGCCGAAGGGGCCGTAGAAGGGTTTGACGCCCGCCTGCGTACACGCATCGACCATCTTGCCGAGCGTGTAGTGCCACGGATCCTGCTGGGCGGCGACGCGGGGGGCGGCCGCGTCCGCGTGCGGGTCCTCGATCACCTTGTACATCGGATGGCCGCCGCCGACGCGCGTGGTCTTCATCGCGCGGTTGGCGGCGAGGTCCGCGGGTCCAAGCGAGATGCCCTGCATGCGCGGGGAGGCGAGGCAGATATCCTCGACGAGGGCGACGCCCTGTCCGGTTTCGAGGATGGCGTGGAAGAGGATGGGGCGCGTGACGCCGGCTTTCGCTTCAAGTTGCGCGACCAGCTGGTCGGCATAGTGAATGTCCCACGGGCCTTCGACCTTGGGCAGCATGATCACGTCGAAGACATTGCCTGCCTTGGTGACGATCTCCGTCACGTCGTCCAGAAACCAGGGCGAATTGAGCGGGTTCACGCGCGTCCACAGGCCCGTGCCTTGCGCTTTCCAGTCGAGCATCTTCGCCATCTCGATGGCGCCAGCGCGGGCAGCGTCCTTCGCGTCGGAAGGAATGGCGTCCTCAAGGTTCGCCAGAATGACATCGACCTTTGCGGCCATGTCGGGAGTCTTGGAACGAACCTTCTCGTTATGGCCCGGCACGAAATGGATCATGCGTTCGAGGCGCACGGGCAGCTCGCGCGCCGGCTCCGGGGCGCCAATCGCCAGCGGCTTGAAGAACTGGCGCGGTGTTCTCGTGCTCATTGAAGTCCCCGGTCGTTTGTAGGCGTGAGATGCAAGCGTCGTGCTGCATTGCATCAGTTAGGTAGGCGTTCAAGTGCGCCGAGTGGCGCGCTATTGCGGCGGTGATCTTGGGTGAAGGACCAGCAGGGAAGGGTCCTTGTCCGGGCCCATATGCTCGGCCCAACCGACCTGCTGCTGTGTAACCAGCCGTCCGACCAGGATGCGGGTGTCGCCGTCGAGGTCGTATCCGGTTGGAACGAGGATTTCCTGCTCCTCAGTTGCGTCTCCCGACAGCACGCGCACGATGCGATAGACCCGGCCTGTCGAAGGACGAGGCGTGGTGGGGACAAAGGGCGACCGATGGACCTCTCCGTCCGGCGCGCAAGGGCGCGCCATCCACCTCCTTCAGTCGCGTGGCGGTTGAGGGAGGAAAGGCCCACGTTAGACTTGTTTGTGAAACTCATTCGCATTAAGGCTGGCGGTGTCTGTAGGTGGGATTACACCTGCCACAGGGCCGGGAGGCGAATCGGGCATGACGGGCGAACAGACCTGGGCGGCGCTTTTTTTGCTGGCCGCCAGCATCGGAGCAGGGTGGCTGCTGAAGCGCGCGTGGGGTGAGCGCAGCGCATCGCGGGTGTGGCTGATCCTCGGCGGCTGGTTCGCGATCACAGCGCTGGTGGCTGGCGCGGTTGTGCCGATGGGCGGGCCGCGCGGGATTTTCATTGCAATCACGCTCGTCTCGGTCGGCGTTCTGGCGGTCGCGGCGGCGGGCGTGCAGATGCGGCCGGCGCGGGCGGCCGCCGACAAGGCATCGCTTGCGCCTGAGCCTTCCGACCGGGCATCGCGCGCGTGGCGCGGCGTGTTGCGCTTCCTTCTGGCGGGGCCGATCGGCGGCATCGCGGCGATGGGCGTCGCGGTGGCGTGGACGGTGTGGCTGCCGGTGGACGACAAGACGCGCATCGTGACGGGCGGGCTCGTGGCGCCGCTGCTGTGGGGCGCGCTGATGGCGTGGACGCTCTCCGACGACAAGATCATCCGCGCGACGGCCGTGCTCGTGGGCGTCGCAGTCGTGACGTTCGGCATCGCCGCCATCAAGGGATTTGGGTGAGCATCATGGCTGACAAGAAAGCAGGCAAACCGATCTGGCCGAAAGCATCCGCGCCGCTGGTGCGCGCTGTTCTCGCGGGGCACTCCGCACTCGGCCTCGCCTTTGCCGCGCTGATCTTCCTCGTGTGCTTCTCGGGCGCGGTCGCCGTGCTGCGGCCCGAGATCGAGCGCTGGGAAACGCCGCAGGCGCCTGTGGTGCATGCATTGTCGCCGGAGGCGGTGACAACTCTGCGCGACGAGGCGCTGGCGCGCTATCCCGGCGCGCATCACCTCTACATCTATCTGCCGACGGAGGAATCGCCGCGCGCCACCATTATGATCGATGCGGTCGAGGGCGAGCCGCTGAAGCAATGGCTGGCGGATGCGGACGGGCATCTGGTCAGGGAATATCTGACGCCGTGGACGCAGTTCCTGCAGCGCCTGCACTTCTATCTGCACCTGCCGCCGACCTGGGGGCTGATCATTGTCGGCCTGACGGGCGTGGCGCTGCTGTCCTCGCTGGTGTCGGGCGTGATCGCGCACCCGCGCGTGTTCCGCGACGCCTTCCACCTGCGCTGGGGCGGATCGAAACGTCTGCAGGAAGCGGACATGCACAACAGGCTGGGCGTCTGGGGGCTGCCTTTCCATGTGATCGTGTCGCTGAGCGGCGCGCTGCTGGGGCTCAGCACGTTGATGATCGGCATCCTCGCGATGGTGGTGTTCAAGGGCGACGTCAACAAGGCCTATGAACTGTTCCTCGCACCGGCGCCGGCTGACGATCCAAGGCCCGCGCCCTTGCCGCCGCTCGAGGGGATGTTCGCTGTTGTTGCGGAGCAGGCGCCGCAGGCGCGCGTGACCGCCCTGTTCTTCGAGCATCCCGGCGAGACCGGGCAGTCCGTGCTGGTGACGGGCGAGACGCCCAACCGGCTGGATCGCGGCGATTTCTGGGTGTTTGGCGGCGACGGGAAGCTGCTGGAAGGCGGATATTCCGACAGCACCGAGCCGGGCAATGCGATCCTGCAGGGGCTCTACGTGCTGCACTTCGGCACGTTCGGCGGGTGGCCGATCAAGATCGCCTATGTGCTGCTTGGCATGGGGCTGACGGTTGTGACCGCGAGCGGCGTTGCCATCTGGCTGGCGCGGCGGCGCGACAAGGGCAAGCCCGCGCCGGGATGGGAGCGCGTGTGGACGGCGTTCTGCTGGGGCCAGCCGCCGGCATTCGCGCTTGCGGCTCTCGTTGCGCTTCTGGCTCCGGCGGTTGCGCTGTTGCCGGTGTGGGGTGTTGTGAGCCTGGCGGCGCTGGCGCTTGGCGCGCTATGGCCGCCGCGCACGCTGTCGCTTGTGTTGCGCGCGGCGTCCGCCGTGCTGATCGCGCTAGTTCCGGTCACCCATGTGCTTACCCATGGCGGCAGCCATGAAAGCACGGATGCGTGGATCGTCAACGGCATCATGCTGCTGACGGCGCTGGCGTGCGCCGCATCGCTTCTGCCGCGACGCGGGACGAAGCCGAAGGCCGCAGTGGCGCCGGCGGAGTAGGGGCCTGGTTCGATCTGGCGCCGGTGAGTTGAACGCATCCTTCGAGACGATCGCACGATGGGGCGGCGGCGCTGAAGCGGCGTGCCTGCGATCCCTCAGGATGAGGCCAGCGCGGGTTGAACCATCTCAACACCCACAGCCCTCATCCTGAGGGATCGCGGAGCGATCGTCTCGAAGGATGCGTTCAGGGCGCGACACAGCCTCGCCGCTTCGCGGCGGCTGCCGGGCAGGGGCCCGGCGGTCCAGAGATCAGGCCGCCGAAGGGGACGTTTCGCGAATCCACTCCGCCAGCTTCGCCTTGGTCATCGCGCCGGTTTTCATCGAAAGCAGCTTGCCATTCTCGAAGATCAGCAGGGTGGGCAGACCGCGCACGCCGAACTTGCCGGGCGTCATCGGGTTTTCGTCGGCGTTGAACTTCACCAGCTTGGCCTTGCCTTCAAGCTCGCCGGCGAGTTCCTCAAACGCGGGCATCATCTGCTTGCACGAGCCGCACCATTCGGCCCACAGGTCCACGACCACGGGGCCGGTGGCATTGATGACTTCGGCGTCGAAAGTGTCGTCGGTGACTTCAGCGAGAGCCATGTGCGTATTCCTCTAAACTTCTTCGTCCACGGAAGGCGCGGACTGTTTGAGCCATTCGATCATGCGCGCCTTGTTCATCGCGCCTAGATGGGTCGCCGTGACCTGGCCGCCCTGGAAGACCATGAAGGTCGGCAGGCCGCGCACGCCGAAGCGCTGGGCGGAGAGCGGGTGATCGTCGATGTTCAGCTTCACGATCTTGACCTTGTCGCCGAGTTCCTCGGCCAGCGCCTCGAAGGTGGGGGCGACCTGCTTGCACGGGCCGCACCATTCGGCCCAGAAATCGACGACCACCGGCTTGTCGGCGGCGAGGACTTCGGCGTCGAAACTGTCGTCTGTGATGGAAGCTACGGCCATGACGGCGGGTTCCTGAACTGATCGTTCCGCCTAGGTAGGCAGGCTGAGGCCAATATCCAACGCAGAGCCGCTAAACGGTCGGTTGATCAGCGCAAGCGGCTGAGCGCGCCATCCAGCATTTCCGGGGGTATTTCCATGAGTTGGGGGCCATCTGTCCAGACCAGCAGGCAGCGGACGGGCCGGTCGGGCCAGTGCTGCGACAAAACATGCCGGTAGGCGGCCATCTGGGTGATATAGGCCTCGCCGACACCTTCCACCGAGGCGGGCGCCGGGCGGTCTGTCTTGTAGTCGATCAGGAGGATTTCGCTCTCCGAGATCACCAGCCGATCGACCCTCCCGTTGATGTCGTCGCCGGTGGGAAGCTTCCCGACCACGGCAACCTCCGAGCGTCCACCCTCGGCGAACACGCTGGCGAAGCGTGGATCGTCCAGCACGCCAAAGGCGGCTTCGAGCATTTCCGTGCGCTGGTCGGGGATGAGATCGAGCTGCTTCTTCAGGAATGTTTCGGCGGCGCGCCAGCGCGCCTTCGGCGGCAGGCTGGGCAGGACCTCGAACAGCGTATGGATCAGCGTCCCGCGCCGCAGCTTCTCCGCGCGGCCGTCGCCGAAGGGCGACATGACGGGCGGTTCGGGCGATGCGGTGAGGCGCGAGGGCGAGAGGATGCGCCGCGCCGTTTCGGCTGGCGCGGGCTTGCGTAGCCAGGCTGGTAGCGAGGCCTCAGTAATCGCTGCAGCGCCGGCGCGGCCAAGCGCGGGCGGCGGAGCGCCGAGGCGGATTATCGAGCGTGCGGCGTCATCGAGCGTGTCGTCGATCTGTGCAGCTGCGCCGCTGGCAATGAGGCGCTGCATGCCGGCATCACAGAGCTGATACCACGACTCCTTGTCGCGGCCTTCCTTGCTGCGGCCATACCAGGCGCCGCAGACGATCAGCCTGTCCTGCGCGCGCGTGAGCGCGACGTAGAGCAGGCGGCGATGCTCACGCAGCGCGCGTTCGTTCGAATCGAGACGCAGCGCGGCTGTGGCGAGTGTGTCGCCACTCTTCGGGCCAACCCATACGGGCAGGCCGTCCTCCGTGAAGAAGAGACCCGATGTGTCGAGCTTGGGCGCGCTCGTCGTGTCGGGCAGGATGACGATGGGCGCCTGCAGGCCCTTGGCGCCGTGAACCGTCATCACGCGCACTTCGTCCTGCGGGCCCGAGAGTTCGCGCTTCACTTCGCCCCCCGAGGCTTCGATGGCGGCGAGGAAGAGTTCGAGGCTGGGCGGCTGATCGGCGTCGAAGCCGGACGCGCGGTCGAGCAGGGCGGAGACGGGTTCGCGCGCGGGGCCGCCGAAGCGCGAGAGAATGAGATCCCAGCCGGGGCGGGGCAGGCCGCGCCCCAATTCCATCGCGTGGGTGATGAACTCGAACGGCGGCAGGTGGCGGCGCGCCAACAGGTCTTCGAGAAAGGCGCGCACGGGCGCAAGGCGCGGCGATGTGGCGGCGCGCAATTGCTCCCAAAGGGGCTGGCGCCGGTCGATGGCGAGATTGAACAGGTCGTCATCGTCGAGCCAGGGGAAGTCGCCGCCTTCCGTGTGAGCGCCGAACGGGCCTTTGATGATTTCGGCGAGCGTGAGGTCGTCGGTCGGCGTGAGCGCAAAGCGGACGAGATTGAGCACGTCCTGCACCGGCGCACTGTCGAGCAGGTGGATGCGGTCGGCGCCGGCGACGGGGATGTTGCGCGCTTTCAGTTGCTGCAGGATGGCGTCGAAGATGCCGCCGGTGCGGCGCTTCACGAGGATGAGGAAGTCGCCGGGGCGTGCGGGGCGCAGCTTGCCTTTCTCCCAGACGCCGGCGCCGGTATCGATCTCGCGTGCGATAAAGGCGGCGATCTGTTTGGCCAATTGCACAGGCGCGTCAGATTCCGTGACGCGATCCACCGGCGCATCCCACGGATCGGGCTCGTCTATGTCGGCCGGCGGATCGAGCGGCCAGAGTTCGACGCTGCCGGGCTCGTCGCGGCGGTAGGCCGTGTGAGGGGCGTAGTCTGCTTCGAGGGGAACCTGTATCGAAAACGGCGCGCCGCCGGAGAAATGCTGCGGGTCGAACACATCGTCTACATAGGCAAGTACCTGGGCAACTGAACGAAACGACATGGCCAGGTTGGGCTTGTTGAATGATGCTTCAGCAGCATCTGCGGCGTCGCTGAGTTCGCGCGCCTCGCGCAGGAAGTGTTCGGGGTCGGCGCCCTGGAAGGAATAGATCGACTGCTTCTGGTCGCCGACGATGAACAGTGTCCGTTGTGAGGGGCGCACGGCGCCTGCGCCTGCGAAAATCTCGGCGGTAAGGTGGCGCAGGATGCGCCATTGCGCGGGGCTGGTGTCCTGCGCTTCGTCGAGCAATACGTGGGCGATGCCCCCGTCGAGTTTCCACAGCACCCATTCGGCGGCGTGGCTGCGGTCGAACAGGCGGAATACGCTTTCGATGAGATCGTCGAAGTCGAGACCCGCGCGCACGCGCTTGCGGCGCTCGAAGTCGGCGAGCAGCGGGCCGGCAAGATGCAGCAGGGCCGCCGAGCGTTCGTAGATGCGGCGGGCTGCGAGCAGGCGCGAGACTTCGGCGATGCGGGTGACTTCGCTGCCTTCGGGGTTTGCCGTCTGGAACAGTTCCGCCAACGACGGGGCAGCCTTCAGTGCAGCAGCAGTGTAGGGCGCTTTTCGAAGCTCGCCCTTGTCCGTGAAGATGATGCTCGAATAGACCTCGAACCGTGTGGCGGCGTCCATGTCAGACAGCGCAGCAGACAGCTTGTCGACCAGCTTGGCGTCCGTCGGGCCTTTGGTCGGAATGGCGGCGGCGATGTCCGCAAGTCGTGCGCGCGGGAAGTCAGCGTTCATCGCGGCGTCGAGAAGTTCGGCTTCGCTGGCATCGGTTGCGCCAAGTTCTAGGCGCAGTTTTTCCGTGGCGTTGCGCAGGGCGTTGGGGCCGGTCAGCAGCGACTCGATCTGGCCGCGATGCGAGTCGAGACGCTTCAGGATGTCGAAGCCCGCGCCGCCTGCCTCGGCGACGGCGCGGGCGGCGGCTACGAGTTCACGATTGCCCAGCAGGACGCGGGCGCCGAGGGCGAGGAAGGCCTCGTCCCACAATTCTTCGGAATCCCGATCGTCGAGTTCCTGGAAGCCCGGCGCGATGCCAGCCTCAAGCGGGAAGCGGCGCAGCAGGCGGCCGCAGAAGGCGTGGATGGTCTCGATGCGCAGGCCGCCCGGCGTTTCAAGCGCGCGTGCGAACAGCTCGCGCGCGCGGCCAAGATAGGCGTCGCTGAAATCGTCGCGGCCTTCGAGCTGGGCGAGATCGATGCGAAGGTTCGCATCACTGGCGACGCACCAGTCGCCAAGACGCGCGAACAGACGATCCTGCATCTCGCTGGCGGCGGCCTTGGTGTAGGTGACGCACAGGATCGAATCCGGCTCGGCGCCCGAGAGCAGCAGGCGCGCGACGCGGTCGATCAGCACTTTCGTCTTGCCGGAGCCTGCATTCGCCGCGACCCATGCATTGGCGCGCGGCTCTGCGGCGGCGGCCTGCCCATCAAGGGCGGCTTTCCATTCGGGCCAATCGGCGTCGGGGGATATGCTCATTCCTCGCCCTCCCCAATGGCCCACTCGGCGCGGCGGGCGAGGCGGTCATAATCGCTGAATATCTTGATCGAGAAGACGCGCGGGCGCGAGAGATAGGGTTGCTTCGGATCGCTATAGGTCTCGATCATGCGCGTCAGGCCGGCGAGCGCCTTTTCGGCATTGTCGGCGGTCGGCTCCTTGAGATCGAGCGGCGCGCCATTGGCGTCGCGCATCACGGCGGCGCTGGTGGAAAACTGGAAGTAGATCAGCTCCGAGACGGGCAGGCTGGGAATGTCTCCGAAGCGCGTGCGCGCGGCGATGGCGGCTTCGAGTGCGAGTTGCGGTTCAAGACCGGAGCGCACCTGCTTCCACGATTTCGGCGCGCCGGTCTTGAAGTCGATGATGGCGAGCGTGTCGCCTTTCAGCAGCTCGACGCGGTCCGCTGTGGCTTTCAGGGTTGTCTCGCCGGCGGCTGACTTGAAGACGATTTCGGCCTTCTTCTCCAGCTCGAAACGAATCACGCGGTCGCTGCGATCCTCGATCCAGTCGCGATAGACGGCGACGGCGCGCAGCCATAACGGCTTTTCGAGTTCTGCGATCTCCGGCGCTGCGCCGGCATCCAGCAGACGTTCGAGGATGAAATCGCCAAGGTCGCGCGTGTTGCCGGGCGTCTCGAACAATTCGATGGCCTTGTGGACCGCGGAGCCGCGTTCGCGTGCGTCGATGGGCTCGCCCGCGCGGCGCAGGCGCTCGAGGCCGAGGATGCGCTGAGCGAAATCGGCATAGGGGTCGCGGATCAGCGTCGTGGCGCGTGTGGGCGAGAAGCGCGCGAGCTTGCGCTTGTCCACCGGCGGGCGCGGTGCGGGCGGCCTGGCTGGCGTGACATGGTCCACATGGCGCAGCGCGCGGGCCCAGCCGGGCACGTCCTGTCCGGGGCCGCGCAGGAGGGCCGCTTCCGCCTTGTCGCGCGTGCCGAGACCGCCCGCCGCCAGCGTGCGCAGCCGCCAGAGCCAGCGCGAGGCGACGGCCGGCTTGTCGTCCACGCGGCGGGCGCGCAGCAGGATCACTTCGGGCGCGTTGGCAAGCTGCGCGAAGTCGTGCGCCGAAAGGCCGATGCGCTCGTCAGGATCGGGCAGGCCGAGATCGCTGCGCAGCTTGCGATTGAGGAAGGCGTCGGCAGCCACGGGCTTGGGCCACGAGCCCTCATTGAGGCTGGCGAGGATCATGCGGTCGCGGCGCTGCAGGCGCGCTTCAAGCGGACCCCAGATAACGATGCGCGGATGTTCGGGCGTGTCGGGCGGGCAGGTGAGCCCGCGAATGGCGGCGGCGGCGAAATCGGGGAAGTCGCCCGCGGTCATGTCGGCGATGGCGCCGGAGAGATCGCGCAACTGGGCGACAAATTTCGCCGCCGTCTCGCCCGGCTTGCCCGACCAGATGCGCGTGCCCGGCTGGCCGGGCCCTTCGGCGAGACTCTGGGCGAGTTCGGCGAGCGCGTCTGCAGCAGCGGGGCCGTTGAAATCTTCGGCGGAGAAGGCGTGCGCCACTGCATTGTAAAGCGCCGCGAGATCATTGAGCAGGGCGGCGCCTTCGGGATCAGGGCGCGGACCGGGGCGGCCGGGATCATCGGGCTGAGGCGGATCGCCGATGAAGGCGGCGAGCGCTTCGAGCGTGCGATGCTTGCGGGGGCCGCGCAGGCTGTGGCGATCGATGCGCGTTACGATGCGCGCGAGTTCTGCCGCGTCGCGCCCGGCGCGCACATGCGTATGCTTCAGCAGCGCGAGCAACTGCACCGGCTCCGATGGGTCGAACACCCAGCGCGACAGCATCGTCAGCAGGCTGCCGGCGCCCGAATGCGCCAGCGGCGCGCCGGAGGACGGCGCCATGCCGATACCCCAGCGCTCCAGCAGGGCGGCAACGCGGCGGGCGAGAGAGGACTCTGGCGTCACCAGCGCGGCGGTCCTGCCCGGCGTCTCCAGCGTCTCGCGCAGCAGCAGCGCTGCGGCGAGCGCTTCCTCGTTCTCGTCCTCGGCTTCGATGAGGCAGAGATCGTCGAGCGCCGACGTGACGAAGTCGGCAGGGTTTGCGGGGGCGGCAAGTTCGGCGAGGCGCAGCGTCCAGTCGCGCGTTTCGACTGCGGGGGCGAGCGCCTGGTTGAGCAGGCGGCGGCGCGCTTTTGCTCTGGCCGTTTCGACTGCGCCGGGCCACGGGCGCACATCGTCCGGCATGAGGCGCAGCCATTTCAGCGTGGCGTGCAGGACGTATTGCGGATGGCTGGCTGCCTCGCCGATGGAGGTCCATGCAGACGGGCGCGAGTCCGGGTCGAGGCCCGGCAGGACGATCACGCCCCTGGGCAGCTGGAGCACCGCCTCCATCAGGATGCGCGTGGCGGCGCCCGCGCCGGTCGAGCCGACGACGAGGACGGGGTGTGTGGGCGGCGTACGCGCCCAGCGCTTTGCCAGCGCATCGGCGGCGCCGAGCCTGCGCATCTGTGCGTCGCAGAGGCCTTGCTCCTTCAGGTGCTTCGGCCAGGCGCGCATGACGATGTCGAGAAACTCGGCCGACGAGCGCCAGTGCGCGGCGAGTTGCGGCGCGAGGTCTTCTGCGAGGCCGTCGAGCTTCCTCCAGTCCACGCCGCCATTCATCCACGATTGGTCGATCAGTGCGGCGAGTTCGTCGGCTGCCGAGATCAGCGCACCGGGCGGCAGCGGATCGCCGCCGGCCGATGTGCGCCAGCGCTGGATCAGGCGCGACAGCGCTCCGCGACGCTGGGCGGTGGAGATGGCGGGCGGCAGGTCAAGCGCATCGGGTCCGAAGGCGGCGAGGCTATCTTCTTCCTCGATATCGCCGAGCGTGCGGATTTCAGGCGTCAGCAGCGTGCGACCGACTGCGTCATAGAGGGCAAGCGCCAGCCCGCGCGCGGCGCGCTGATTGGGCGTGAAGATCAGCGCGTCGGCGAGCGCTTCGGGATTGGCTTTTGCATCGGTGGCTTCAACGAGTCCACGCGCAACTTCGGCGAGATAGTCCGAAGACGGCGGCAGCGAGAAGATGCGTGGCGTGGCGGAGAAGATTGTCATCGGAAGCACGCGAGACCGATATTGTTCGCACCCCTCTCCCCCTTGTGGAGAAAGGGTGGGTCGAGGGGGGCCGTGGAACGGCAAATTCTCTCGACATCTCGCATGCTGAACCGCCCCCCACCTCCTACCTCCTCCCCACAATGGAGAGGAGGGCTCACTGAGCGCCGACCTGATGTTTGGTCGACCGTTTTGCGCGAAGCCCCCATCGTCAGCACAATGACCTCACGCTCCCGGCCCCATCGCGCGGAGGCGGGCTTCGGCTTCGTCGCGGCCTTGCGGGTCGCCGACATGGAGCCAGAAAGGTTTCATCACCGTGCCGTACAGGCGGCCCGCGCGGCCCATCGCGTTCCAGTACACATTGGCGGAGAAGGGCTTGAGCGCATAGCTGCCCAGCAGATCGGCGCGCGTGATGTGCGTGCCGGCGAACACGTAGGGCGCGCCGGGCTTGTCGCCGCGCCGGATAAGCTGCCCGTCAGGGCCGAGGAAGAAATCGCCCGGCCCGCGAAACCCCATCGTGGCGCCCATCTCGGCGAGCAGCAGCAGCGCATCCATCTCGTTCGGGTCATAAGCTTCGGCCATGCGCGCGAATGTGCCGTCGCCAGCCGTCGCCCAGGTGACGTCGGTGTTGATGACGAAGAACGGGTCCTGCCCGAGATGCGGCAGCGCCTTGATCACGCCGCCGCCGGTTTCCAGCAGCATGTCGCGCTCGTCGGAGATGACGATCTCGATGTCGCTGCGCGATTTGAGATGCGCCTCGATCTGGTCGGCGAGATAGTGGACGTTGACCACGGCGCGCGTGACGCCTTGCGCCACCAGCTTGTCGAGCACGCGGTCGAGCAGCGTGCGGCCGGCGACCTCGATCAGCGGCTTGGGCCGCGTGTCGGTCAGCGGCTTCATGCGCGTGCCGAGCCCGGCCGCCAGCAGCATGGCGGTGTTGATCCTCGTCATGCGGGAACCAGAAGATGCGGCGCGACTGCGGTCACGAAGTCGCGCGTTTCTGCGAGCGCAGGATGGCTCAGCGTTTCGTTGAGCAGGCTGCGCAGACGCGGCTGGAAGCTGTCATAGCGAGGCTTCCTGTCGCGCGTCACGAGCCGCGCGAAGATTCCCATGATGCGCATGACGTTCATCGCGCCCAGCACGGCGAGGCGTTCGTCGAAGTCCGCGCGGTTGAGGCCCGTGCCTTCGAGATAGGCGCGCGTGGCCGATTCGCGCGCGGCAGACGACACATCGCGCCGCGCATCGTGCAGCAGCATCGACATATCCCACTCGCCCCAGCCAAGCACGGCGTCCTGGAAGTCGAGCAGGCCGACACGCTTGAGGCCGTCGCGCTGCGGCAGCCAGATCAGGTTTTCCGCGTGCGTATCGCGCAGGATCAGCGCGCGGGGATATTCCTCGGCGCGGCCGATCATGTTCTCGCGCACACGCTCCCAGCGCAGGCGGGTCTGCTCGTTGATGCGCATGGCGAGATCGCGCTGCGGCATCCATTCGACGAACAGGTCGAGGTTCGCGGACAGGGCGAGGTGATCGTAGGTGAGCACCGGCCATTCGCCGCCGCGATAGGGCAGTGTTGACGGTACAGGGGCGCGGTGCACGCCGGCGAGCACGTCGCCCGCAGCGGCATAGAGCGCGACTTCATCGCCGCCCGTGCGGATCACTTCGGCGAACAGATCGTCGCCAAGATCCTCGAGCAGGGCGAGGCCGCGTGCGAAATCGGCGTCGAGAACCTTGGGAGCAGAAAGCCCGAGATTGTCGAGATGGCCGGCCACGGCCGCGAAAGCCTCGACGCGCGAGGCGGCAAGACGCGCGATGGCGTTCCAGCCGAGCTTCAGCCGCTCTTCCTCGCCGGCGCCGGGCGGGCAGGGTTGGGATTCGAGCGTCGGCGCATCCATCAGCATCGCCGTCTCGGTCTTGCGGCGCAGGCGCTCGTAGCGGCGCGTGGAGGCGTCGGCGTTGAGCGGCGTGCGCGCGGCCTCGCCCCATCCGGCCTGCGCCAGGAATTCCCTGATCTCGGTCGCCCGCAAATTGTCACTCATGCGCCGAACCCAGGTGTTGCGCGCCAGTCGCCATCGAGCCGCGTGCTCCAGTCATCGAGATCCACCAGCCGGGCGATTCGCCCCGGCCCGTTCATGGATAGCTGAACTTCCAGCCGCCGCGATGGAAGATGGCGCCCCAATTTTTCGGGCCACTCGATCAGGCAGAGCCCATCCACAGCTTCCTCAAGCCCAAGTTCCCGCGCCTCGTCGGGGTGGTCCAGCCGGTAGAGGTCGAAATGCCAGATGGGAAAGGCGGGCCCCGGATAGGTCTGGACCAGCGTGAAGGTCGGGCTGGGCGCTTCCGTTTCGGGTCCGAGCCGGGAGCGGATCAGGCCGCGCGCGAGCGTGCTCTTGCCGGCGCCGAGATCGCCGTGCAGCGCGATCACGTCGCCCGCCCGCGCAATCGCGCCAAGCCTCGCCCCGAGTCGCGCTGTCGCGGCCTCGTCAGGCAGGTCGATTGTGAGCTCAGGATGCGCCATCGGGCTGGTTTGGAGGCGGCCGGGGAGCCTGACAAGGGGCGCGCTGGAAGGCCCGCGTCAAGCTGCATTCACGGACAAGTTCCAGAGCCTTGCGACTTCGTTGCAAGACCGGCCTGTTCCCTGCTGCGCCGCGTGATAAGAGGCGGGTGAAACATAGGGAAATCGCATGTCGGGAACGCCTGCGCGCATTGTCATCATCGGCGCGGGCCAGGCCGGCGGGCAGGCGGCGTATTCGCTGCGCCTTGGCGGCTATGAGGGGCTGATCACCCTCATCGGCGACGAGCCGCAGCCGCCTTACCAACGCCCGCCGCTGTCCAAGGCCTATTTCAAGGGCGAACTGGAAGCCGACCGGCTCTATCTGAAGCCGCTGGAATACTATGGCGAGCACGGGATCGAGCTGCTGACCGGCGTCGCCGCAACGCGGATCGATCTGGACGCGCGCAAGGTCGAGCTGTCGTCGGGCGAGGCAGTCGGCTGGGATCGGCTGGTGATTGCGACGGGCTCGCGGCCGCGCAAGCTGTCGGTCGAAGGCGCGGAGCTGGCCGGCGTGCTCGAGCTGCGGACGCTCGACGATGTCGATCGCCTGAAGACGGTCGCCCATCCCGATGCGCGGCTGGCGGTTGTCGGCGCGGGCTATATCGGGCTTGAGGCGGCGGCGGTGGCGAGCCAGCTCGGCCTGAAAGTGACCGTGCTCGAAGCCATGCCGCAGGTCCTGTCGCGCGTGGCGGGGCCGGAGATCGGGCAGTTCTACAACCGCATTCATCGCGCCGCTGGCGTCGATATCCGCACGGGTGCGCGCCTCGTCGCTTTCGAGGGCGATGGGCATGTGACCGGCGTGCGGCTGGAGGACGGCGAGGTGATCCCGGCGGATGCGGTGCTGGTGGGCGTCGGCGTGCTGCCCAATATGGAGCTGGCGGCGGACGCCGGGCTTGTCTGCGGCAACGGCATCGTCGTGGATGAGCAGATGCGGACGAGCATTCCCGAGGTCTACGCCATCGGCGACGTCGCCTGGCGCCCGCTGGTGCATTACGGAAGGGAAGGCCGGCTGGAGTCGGTTCACAACGCCATCGAGGGGGGCAAGATCGTCGCGGCCTCCATTCTCGGCGCCCCGGCGCCCACCCTGGACGCGCCCTGGTTCTGGTCGGACCAGTATGACCTGAAGCTGCAGACGGCGGGGCTGTGGACCGGGGCGGACGAGCGGATCATGCGCGGCGACCCGCAATCGCGCAGTTTTGCGGTGTTTTACCTCAAGGAAGGCAGGGTCATTGCGGTCGATGCGGTGAACGCAGCCCCCGAATACCTGGTCGGAAAGAAGCTGGTTGCGGCGCAGGCGACAGTTGCGCCCGCCGAACTAGTGGATAAATCCATATCCATGAAGGATATCGGCGCTCGCGCGCTGGGTTAGTGTTCGGACGACCCTGGTATTTGGACGACAAGGATAGCCATGCCGAAGATCACTTATATCGACGCCTCCGGGAACGAGCGGACCGTCGAGGGCAAGAACGGCATGACCGTCATGGAAACCGCCATCAAGCACAACATTCCGGGCATCGACGCCGATTGCGGCGGCGCGTGCGCGTGCGCGACCTGCCATGTCTATGTGGATGGCGCGTTTGCGGACAAGGTCGGCAAGCCTTCGGCGATGGAGCAGTCGATGCTCGATTTCGCCGAGAACGTGAAAGAGACCTCGCGGCTCTCCTGCCAGATCAAGATCCGGGAAGACCTCGACGGCCTTAAAGTCACCACGCCGGAAAGCCAGCACTAACCTCCCGCGTTTCACGCGGAGTAATCGGAAAGCCGGAGAGACGCATGAAGCCCGCGATCGTCATGGTTTCAGCGCTTGCAGCCTGCATGCTCGCCGGCTGCGGCGGCGATCCGACCGCGCAGCTCGCCGCAGCCGAGCCCGCCTCCGGCGACGCGCTGGCCAAATATTCGCGCAACATCACGAACACGGTCGATCTCGGGGCGGATGCGGCCCTGGTCCAGCGCTTCTGCAAGAATGCGCTGGCGGCGGCATGTCCGGCGGATATCGTCCAGAAGCTGGAAGCGAGCGGTTATGTGGGCGGCGGCACCGGCGTTGATCTTGCCGCTGCCTTCACCGTGTGGGTGGCCGACGAGAAGGACCGCAATCCCGACCTGTCCGCCAGCGACGAGGACTATCTCTGGGCCGCCTACAAGGTCGTGCTGGGCCGCGAGCCGGACGAGGGCGGGGCCCAGTCCAATCTGGAATTCATCCGGTCGCCGAACGGGAACCGCAAGATCATGCTGCGCAGCATGCTGGAAAGCCAGGAATTCAAGGGCCTGAACTAGCTCCCGGCGGGCCTCTGCGCCTCAGGTTCCGACCTGTTGGCAAGGCTTGTACGCGCCCTCATATCCCGCAATGATGCAGGAGAACTCGGCATCGATGGGCTGCGGTTGACACTTCGCGGTAACCTGTTGATGTTTATTGTATTATTCGTGTTTCAAGCGGGTGGTGCGGCCCGAAACTCGGGGCTGTAAGAGGGTTAGATGGGTTCTTCGGAAGGCGATAAGCCGCCGCTTGACGAGACTCGGGTCGTTCGGGCGGAGGGCTCGAACATGGGCCACCTGCGCATGGCGCCCGACACTCCGCCTGAGAAAGCCGGCGCAACCTTCATGGTTGTGCATCCCGAATCCGACGCCGCCGACCGGATCGTGGCGGCGCTGCGCCAGGCGGGAGCCGGCGTCCGTGTCTGGGGCATCGATCCCGAAACGCGCAGCCGCGGCGCCATCAAGAACGAGCTGAATGCGCTGGCTGCCGAACTGCGCGTCAGCAGGAATGCGCCGCTGCTGTTCGTCGTGCCGTTCAACGCGCCTCTGCTCAAGAAGGTGAAGCGCGCGTTTGCGCCCTCGCGCTGGATCCTGCTGGCGGACGATCCCGCAGCGCTTCTGATCGGCGGCGAGAACGCAGCGCCAAACGGCCGCAAGGCGCTGCTCAAGGTCGGCAAGGACCTGCTCCACTGGATCGAGTTCGTCGGACGCTCGAAGGACGAAATGCTGGTCCTCTCGGCGCGCAAGAGCCGCGAGTTCAGCCGCGACGCGCTGTCGAGCATATTCGGCCTGCTCAAGATGGACGTCGATACGCCGACCTTCGACGAGAGCGTGAAAGTCCTTTCCCGCATCGAGCTTTCGGCTCCGCGCATGATGATCGGAACCGAGCCGCAGACCCAGCTGTTCAAGTGCGGCACCGACAACATCATGAAGCGCGGCATTCTTGCCGGTTGGGTGAAGCGCGTGCTCGATGACGGCCCCGTCGAGGTGAAAGTGCTCATCGACGGCGCCGAGGTCGCGCGCGGCATGGCCAACCATTTCCGCCAGAGCCTTTTCGAACTCAGCATCGGCAGCGGCAATCACGGTTATTCGATCAACCTGTCCGCGCATCTGGGATCGACCGTGCGCCGTGTCGAGGTCTGGACAGTGGAGACGCCGACGCTGATTGGTGTGGCCATGATGAACGCCGTGTCGGGACGCCGGTCCGACGAGATTGAGCAGCTGGTGCCCGCCGCCGATTCTCCGTCAGTCGCGGCGAACTGACCCTCGCTGGGATGTCCGAAGTGGAACTTCCCGCGGCGTCCCACCGAAGGCGCGCTGCGTCTTAGTCGGTCAATGCCTGCGGAGCCGGATCGATCTGGGCGAGCGGATCCTCCACCTGCCGCCGGGCATGGTAATCGGTCATCGCAACGAGGTCGCCATAATAGGCGAGGCCATCCTGCAGCGATCCCTGGAAGACGGCGGCGCCCTCGTGCATCACGAGGGCCTTGTTGCAGAACTGGCGCAGCACCGACTCCGAGTGCGAGGCAAGCACCAGCACGCGCGTGGTCTTCACGATATCCTGGATGCGGTGGCGGGCGCGCACCATGAAGCGCGTGTCGCCTGCGCCGATCCACTCGTCGATCAGTAGCATCTCGGCCGGCAGGGCCGTGCAGACGGCGAAGGCCAGACGCAGCGCCATGCCTGACGAATAGTTCGCAACCGGCTGGAACATCCAGTCGCCGATGTCGGCAAAGTCGA
Source organism: uncultured Rhizobium sp. (assembly GCA_964529555.1). GTDB lineage: Bacteria > Pseudomonadota > Alphaproteobacteria > Caulobacterales > Hyphomonadaceae > UBA7672. Next base: position 35,776 of record CAZGWV010000007.1, on the reverse strand, counting down.
TGACCTGGTCGAGCTTGGAGTCGATTTGCCTGCGCGTAAGACCCAGCAGCAGGCCGCGCAGGTAGATGTTCTCGTAGCCCGTCGCCTGGTGAACGAAGCCGGCGGCGGGCGAGAGCAGCGCATGCGCCGTGCCCGAGCGATGAATGCGCCCGGAATCGTGCGGCAGGATGCCCGACATCACGCGCAGCAGCGTGGATTTACCCGATCCGTTGGTGCCGATCACGGCAAGACGATCGCCCTCGTTCAGCGAGATCCATATGTTCTTGAGCGACTGTGTCCGCGTCTCCCTGCGGCGCAGATCGTAGGCTAGGGCAAAGCGCGGCTGGGCGCGCTGCTGCTTTGCCTGCCGATCGATGATCGGGTAGCTGGCGCAGACATTCTCGAGGTGCAGGGCAACCGTCATTATCAGATACGCACAATCGAGCCGAGGGAGAAGCGGCGCGCGACGATGAAGGCCACAATCATGGCCATCAGCGTGATGCCGCCCGCGACCGCGTAGACGAATGGCGGATCGCTCGTGCCGAGGACCGGGCCCCGGAACACTTCGAGCAGGTAGTACAGCGGATTGACGTGGGCGATCACGTTCAGCGTCGGGCGCTGTTCGATCATCCAGATCACGGGCGTCAGGAAGAACACGAACCGCATGCCGCTGCTCACCACTTCGGCAAGGTCGGGGAAGTAGGCGCCGGCGATCGCGAGGATGAGGCTCACGCTCAGGCAGAACGCCGTGATGATGATGAGGCCCGGTATCAGCCAGAAAAGCTGGGGCGAGAGAATGTTCGGCGTGATCGCCAGGACAACCAGCAGCACGGGCAGGCCGTGCAGCATGACGATCCACTGCCTCAGGTTCGAGATCACCGGATAGACCGCGATGGGTATCTGTCCCTGCAGGATGAGGCTTCTGTATTCCACCAGGATGCGCGGACCATCGGAGATCGCGCCCGTGATCATGTTCCAGATGAACAGCCCGGTGACGAGGTAAGGCAGGTAGGCTTCAAACGGCTTGTTCAGCAGCATGGAGAACAGGAAAGCCATGCCGACGCCGTAGACGCAGAATGCGACCGACATCCACAACGGCCCGAGCACCATGTTCCGGTAGCGGGCAAAGCTCTTCTGCAGGGCGAGTTCAACGGCGAACTGGCGCCACCGCCAGGTGTCGGCCACGGACTTCAGGAGCGTGCGCGGCGCCCCGGCGCGGCCGCTGCCGCCGATGAAGCTGCCGCGCGCCTTGGCGCCTGCCGACGCCAGCAGCCCGCGGGCGCGCAGGCCGAGGAGGTGAAACGCTCCCATGCGCTCGCCTGGATCGCCTTGAACGTGAAAGCCGATTCTCAACGGATGGCTGGGCACTACGGGTTTCCTCGCGTCATCAGGGCCGCTATATCACCCGCTCGGGTGCGGAGGAAGGTTCGCTATGCTGACGGCATCGGAGTGGGCCAGGACGTATCCGGTAGCGGAAAAGCCCTGGCTGATTCTGGGCAAGGGACCGACCTTCAGGAAGTACAAGCCCGAGGTCGCGGCGCCCTTCAATGTGCTGGCGCTTAACCATGTCGCGCGCGAGGTCCCCTGCGACGCCGCGCTGATGATGGACCTCGATGTTTTCGAACATTGCGGCGACCGGATCATGGGCAATGCGCGCTTCGTCTTCGTGCCGTGGCGCCCGCATATCGACTTCCGTCCCACGTCCGAAACGGTCGAGGATCTGCTGCCGCGCCATCCCGGCCTCAAGCGTCTGTCGGACGAGGGCAGGCTGGTCGTCTTCAACGCGCAGACCAACCGCGAATTTCCTCACCTGCAATCCGAGCCGGTGACGCCGATCAAGTTCTTCAGCGCCGAAGCCGCGCTGAACATCCTCGCGGCGTCAGGCGTGCGCAATATCCGCACCCTCGGCCTCGATGGCGGCAACGCCTATAGTGATCGGTTCGAGGATCTCGACAATGTCACGCTCCTGGCGAACGGGCGTAAGAACTTCGATGCGCAGTTCCGCATGTTCAACGAGACGCTGCGCGCCTATCCCGATCTCATCTTCGGGCCGCTGAACATCCAGACGCCGGCGCGCATCTTCATCGGCGCGGACCCGACGCAGGCGCTCGGCGCCAGGCTGTTCGAATACAGCGTACAGCGTTTCGCCAGCATGTCCGTGGCCTTCGAGATCATCGACAACACCGGCCTGCCGGTGCCCGAATCGCCCCAGAAGCGGGCGAGGACCGGCTTTTCCTTCTGCCGGTTCAAGATCCCCGAACTCTGCAGGCATCGCGGGCGGGGCATCTATGTCGACGCCGACATGCAGGTCTTCACGGACATCAAGGACCTGTGGACGCGCGATTTCCAGGACTCCTGGCTCCTCTATTCGGAACTCAAGGGCGGCACGGGCCGTATTCCGCAGTACAGCGTCATGCTACTCGATTGCGCCAAGCTGGACTGGAACGCCCATCGGCTGATCGCCGAACTCGACGAAGGCAAGTACGACTACGCTTCGCTGATGACCGAGTTCGCGATGATGCCCAAGGAGAAGAAGAAGCCCCTTCTCGAATTCGAGTGGAATTCGCTGGAGCACTACGAAGAGGGCAAGACGAAGCTCCTCCACTACACGGACATGCCGACGCAGCCATGGGTCTCCCACAGCAACAAGAACGGCGAGATCTGGTATGCCGAAGTTCGCCGCGCCGTGGCCGAGGGCTTCATCACACGCGCCGAGATCGATGAGCATATCGCGATGGGCAACGTCTCGCCCAACCTGCCGGAATGGATAGGGCTCGAACCGTATCCGAACGCGAAGAAGCTCGCGCGGAACTGGCTGCCGCCTTACAAGCAGTTCGCCGTGAAGCCCGCCGCTCGCGCCTGAGGCGGCCAGACCGTCTGAACGCACATAAGATATAGGGAATGCGTCGCGGAGCTTGCCAATTCATCGGCGTCGCTATTGTTAAGTGCGGGGAGTGTTGAGCTATGCGCAGGCTCGTCGGCTGGAAGCCGAAATCGAACGACAGGGGCGTGGCGTCGGTGCGATTCCGGTGCCTGTCCCCGCTGGCGGAGCTGCAGCGCACCGGCTTCGACGTGGAGCTGTATAGCCAGGAAGCCGATGCGGCGGGCCGCTATTCGGCTGTCATTTTCTCGAAGCTCTACTCGCCCGCGGACCAGAAGCTGGCGGCGGACCTCAGGGTGCGCGGTGTGAAGACGATCCTCGACCTGTCCGACAACCATTTCTACAACCCGTTCGAATTGCCTGAGTATGTCGCAGCTGCGTCCAACATGAAGGCGATGTGCGAACTGGTGGACCGGGTGATCTGCTGCAGCACCTATCTCGCGCAGGTCGTCGCCCAGGAGGCGAAGCTCGCACGCCCGCCGCTGGTTGTGGGCGACGCTGTCGAGGCGATGACCCTGCCGCTGGATGCGCCATCCCCGTATTGCGGCCGCGGCGGCGATCCTTTCCGCATTCTGTGGTTCGGGTCGCACGGGTCGCCCAACGCGCCGGCCGGGATGGAAGATATCCTCCGCATGCGGAAGCATCTGGCGGCTGCCCACGCGAGGACGAATTGCGAGCTGGTGGTGCTGTCCAACAATGCCGGGAAGTACGATGCAATCGCGCCCAGGATCGGCATACCGTCGCGCTATGTCGAATGGGCCGACGGCGCGCTGATGACGGTGATGGCGCGCACGAATCTGGTCGTCGTGCCGGTGTCGGTCAACCTCTTCACCAAGTGCAAGTCCAACAACCGGGCGGCAACGGCGCTCTGGCACGGCATTCCCGTCGTCGCTGACCGCATTCCCGCCTATGACGACTTGCGGGCTTTCACCTTCCTCGACGATTGGGAGGCCGGATTTGCCCATGCGCTTGCCGGCAGCCGGGAAATCCGCATGCGGACGGCGGCGGGATCGACCTATGTAAGGCAGAACTTCAACATCTCCATGATAGCGGGCGAGTGGCGGCGCGCCATCAAGACTGTGCTCGCCGCGCCGGTGGCCGCGCGATGAAGCTGAAGTCCTACCTTTCCGAGACAGCAGAGCTCGACGCGCTCGAGGCGATGCCGCTGGAATCGCGCTATCGCGGGGTGCAGATCGACCGCGTCGTCTCCCGCCTGCGTACCGAACGATCCCTGTTCGACGGTGGCCATCTTCGCAGCGAAGATGCCAAGCCGTGGCTGTTGGTCGTGGTGACGGTGGAGCGTGCGCCCGATGCGACGCTTGCCGCAACGCTTGCATCGATCGCGCTGCAGTCCTGCCCGCAGGTGCGCTGCCTGCTGGTTCCCGGAAATCCCTCGGTCACCGAGGCGATGGTCAATACATTCCTGGCGCAGAAAGGGCTCCGCCCCGCCGTCATCGAATTCCGCGCATCGCTCGATGGCGAGAACCGCGCCGCCATGCGTAAGGCGGATCATGTCTGCTTCCTGCGTCACGGCGACCGGCTGCATCCGTCAACCGCCGCGTGGCTGGCGATCCACGCCAGATCGGTCAGTCCTGCCGATGTGATGGCGTGGGGCGAGCTTCAGCCGGCGGCTGATGGCGTCGAGCTGGTATGGGCCCAGCGCAATCCTGCCTTCCATCGCGAAGCGCTGCTGCATTTCCCGCACCTGCGCAACGCTTTCGCTGTTTCGTCCACGCTTGCGAGCGCCTATCCGGGCGATCTCGTTCGCGAACTGATCCGCAACAATCTGCACCTGTTCCAGATCTGGCTTGCGAACCGCCCGAACCTGACATGGGCTTCCCACCCGGAATACTTCCTCATCAAGGCCGCCGAAAACGCGGCCCTTGCGCCGGAAGGCGCCGCCGCGCGCGCATTTGAGGACTATGCAGATGCGTACGCCAACCTGTTCGCGACGATGAAAAAGGAGTTCTCCTTCACGCGCCTCGCGCATGACTCGCCCGCGCCCTACAAGTTGATCCCGGTCCAGCGCGCATCCTCCATCGCCGTCGTCATCCCCTTCCGCGACAAGCCGGGACTGACGCTGCGTGCGATCAATTCGCTGGCGAAGCAGTCCTTCACCGGCTTCTTCGAAGTCGTTCTGGTCGATAACCAGTCTTCGCCCGGTTCGCGCGCCCGCGTTCTGGAAGGCGCCGAGAAGTTCAAGAGCCGCTTCCGGGTTCGTGTCGTCGATTACGACAAGCCCTTCAACCACTCCGACCAGTGCAATGCCGGCGTGAAGGCCTCGCTGGGCGAGGTGATCGTGTTTCTCAACAATGACTGCGAGATCATCTCGCCGACCGCGATCGAGGAAATGGCGGCGTGGGCGATCCGGCCCAATGTCGCCTCGGTCGGCATTTCCATCGTCGACCCGTCCACGGGCAAGGCGCATGCGGGTCTCGATGCGCGCATGACGCCCGCCAATTACTTCGACTCGACGGTGGAGGAAAAATCCGCGCCGGCGATCACGCCGTTCGTGCGGCGCACATTCGGCAACACCTTCGCCCTGTGCGCTATCAGCCGCGACGTGTTCGATGCGCTTGGCGGACTCGACGCGATCCGCTTCCCGAACGGGTACAATGATGTCGACTATGCCTGCCGGTCACATCAGGCCGGCCTGCACCATGTCGCGCTCGGGCATCTGACCGCGACGCATGCGCCGGGGCAGAGCCGCGCCCGCACGGATGAATCTCCCCAGAAAATCCTTGTGCGGATGCTCTATCCCGCAATCGTCACGCAGGCCCTCGCGACCGTGACGATGGACGATGTGCTGCTGAAACTCTCCGGCGCCGCCGACGCGGCAGGGAAGATGGCGGGCCGAGCGAACGGCGTCGATGCCGGAAAGTCTCCCCCGCGCCTGGTCGTAAAGATCGCGCAGTCCCGACTTGGCCGGCCGTTGATGAACAACCGGATCATCGGCGGCGCGTTGCGCAGGGTGCGCCGCGCGATCTGGCCGCCAGCGCCGCACAGCGGCAAATAGCGTCGCCGCGCCGTTGGCGTCAGCGCCGCGTCATCGCCACTTCGCCGTCGACAACCTGCCGGGCCTGCGTCAGCCGAACGCGGATCTGCCGAACCGGAATTGTGAAGCGTCCGTATTTGGGGCTCAACAGCGTATCGATCGCCCGCAGCAATTCATCCAGCACCAGAAGCTGGCGGCGCAGGCGCTGGTCCGCCGCCGGCGCCGTCTTGCCGGCGGTCAGCCCTGACGGAATCGCCCCAAACTCGGGCCGCAGCTGTTCGGCGCGATTCCGCGCCGTTTGCAGCGCCGCATCGCGCTCGCGGATTGCGGTGTCGCGTTCGGCTACAGCCGCAAGCGCCTGGTTGCGCTCGTTGACGGCGCGCCGCGAGCTGGCGTCCAGATCGGCAAGCCGGCGCGTTTGCTCCGCGATCTGCTTTTCGAGGCCCATCGCCGTATTCCGGTTCTTCTCCAGCGTCTGGTCACGTTCGGCGATGATGCGCTCGATTTCGATCTTGAGCTCCGAGATGCGGCTGGCAAGTTCAGCGCGTTCGGCTGCGGCCGACTCCAGCATCGGCGTGCGGGTTTCGTATTCGGCAAGCCGGCGCTGGCTGGCGGCTTGTTCGGCTTCGAGTTTCTCAGCCCGCTCCGTGCGGTAGGCGATGGCTTTCTCCAGGGACTCGATGGTCTCGCGCGCGGACGTCAGCTGGCGCTGGATTTCGGTCGTCATGGCGTTCTGCTGGGCGAGCGCCGCGCGCAATGCGCCTTCCGACTGTTCGCGGGCCGTGGCGGCGGATGCAAGGTCGGCCTCACGAACGCGCGACTGCAGAAGGTCGCGCTGCAGACGTTCGATCTCGCCGTCGAGCCTGTAGGCGCGCTGGGTGAGGTCGCGTTCGCGCGCCGCGATCTCGGTCAGTTCCTTGTTGCGCAGATCGAGCGTTTCAGTGGCGCGCGCAAGATCCGCCAGCAGCGTCTCGCGCTCGCCGGCAATCCGCCTCAGGTCCGCCGCCATTGCTTCGCCTTCCAGCCGCTCGGTCTGGAGCCGGGCGATCAGCGCATCCTTCTCCTCCAGCCGGGCGCGCAGGCCGTCCATCGTCTCCGCGACCATGCCGCGTTCCGTGGCCAGCTGCGCAAGCCTGACCTCGTATTCGGACTGCGCAAGAGCGCGTTCGCGCTGGACGCCGGCGCGATCTTCTTCCGCCTTGGCCAGCAGGTCGTGCAACCGCTGGACGTCGCCTGCCAGCCGCGAAATCTCGCGCTGGTGCGCGGCGGTGACGAGAGCTTGCTGCTCGTGCTCCGCGCGCAGGCGCGCGATCTCGTTCTCGCGTGCGGCGGACTGGTCCAGCACGGTCTGCGAGCGGGCGCCGGTGGCGCCGAGTTCCTGCCGCAGCCACTCGATGCGCTCGTCCTTGGCGCGCAGCAGTTCGCGCGCGGCTTCGTCCGTGTGCGCCTTGAGGTTCGGCGCCGGCATGTTGCGGACAACCTGGCGCAGCTTTTCGAGCAAGGCTTCGGGGTCGGCCGGCATCGTCTCGCCGGGGGCAGCAACCAGTCCGACGATATCGCCCAGCCGCTCGGCGTGTCGTGCGAATGCCGCTTTCTGCGCCGCCAACTCTTCGCTGGCGTGCGTCAGCTGTTCCCGCGCTTCGTTGCTGAGCCGGTTGGCGGCCTGATGCCCCGCCTCGAGCCGGATCAGTTCGAAGGCGAGACCGTGTTCCGCGTCTTCCTTCGTGATGTTGAGGTCGCCCGAGGCGAGCCGTGTATAGAGATCGAGTGCAGCCGGCGGCATGTCCTTGCCGTTCACCGGCTTGCTGTGATCGAGATCGCGCCTCACGCGCTCGACCGCCGCCTTGATGGCGTCGGCGCCGGGGTTCAGTTGAGAAAGCTCGGGCAGGGCGGCGATCAGCTTCTCGATGGTCTGCTTGGGCTTCGCCAGCAGCTCTTCATACACGACCACCGCGCGCGTCATGTGGCGCGTGTTGCGCATCGCCGCCACGGTGTAGAGTTCCCATAGCGCCGCCCCATAGCCGATCGACAGATCGTTGCGCATTTTCAGCGACAGCGCCACCGCATCCGGGCGCCGCAAACATATGATCGCCGAGACCGGCTTTGCCGCGGTCCTCCAGTAGGGCAGCAGGAAGCTGAACCTTGGATCCTTGAGGCACCACGGCCTGTTCTCGTCCAGATTTGCGGCCACATCCCCGATGGACTCGACATACGCATCGACGCCCACGAGCGAGGTCCGCGTCTCGATCGCGGGCAGGATGCGCCAGCTGAGGTCGTTCTTCGCCAGGAATGCGTCGTTGACCGCAACGGCCGGCGCATTCTCGAAATAACCGGCCTCATTGGATGCGTCGGCGGGAACCATCTCCTCGTCGGGGCCAAGGTTCACGCCCAGGGACTGCAGGATCGACGCGACCAGGCTGGACCCGGATCTGTGCATTCCGCTGACAAGGATCGCCATTACTACTCTCTTGGTCTGGATCGGCTTTATGGTTGTCCACGGTGTTCCAGAACAAGTCGTAACTCTCATCGGGCGAATTGCCTGGCGACATGGAAGATACGCGCCCGATGCGCAGGCTTGGAGGGAAGCGCAGACAGCACGGTAATGTGGGGAGAAAGCTGGACAGCGCCAGCTTCCTGGCGAAAATGAGATCGGCGTGCGAACGCTCAGGGGCGCCCATCGAATGTATGATGAATCTGCAGCGGCAGGGGACAGGGCGGTCGTTGTCGTCTCCTTTTACGACCGCCGCCCCGTCGCCTGCCTTGAAGACCTGCTCCGCTCTCTCGCACGCCACAGCGCCGGCCGGGACTTCGAGGTTGTGGTTGTCGTCAACCAGACGCGCGACAACTTGCCCACCCTGCCATCAACGCCTTACCCGCTGACCGTCATCGGCCGCGAGAACACCGGGATGAATATCGGGGCCTGGGAAGCCGGCTGGCGCCATGTCCCGAACCGCCCCGTCTACGTTTTCATGCAGGATGAATGTCTCGTAATGCGCGACGGCTGGCTCGCCGCCTATGCCGACCGCTGCGCGGAGCCCGGCGTCGGGCTGGTAGGGGAATCCCTGAACCCTGCCTGGGATCGATCATGGTCACATCTGCGTGTGCTTCACGCCGGCGCCCGAATGCCGGATCACCTGATCGACGGGAACCCCGCTGACCGGGTCGATGTCTATCTCGACTGCATGCGCCGCTGGGGTGTGGACCCCGGCGAGACGGCCTCGCACCTCCGCTCGCTGGTCTGGGCGGCGACGCACGCCACGCTGTCGCGTATCGGCGGCTTCCCCATCGGCGCGAACTATGGCGACTGCATCGCCGCCGAAATCGCGGTCAGCCGCAAGATCGTCGCGGCGGGCCTGCGCGTCGTCCAGGCGCGGCAGGCGCCGTTCTATTTCACGATCCACCGCGAATGGAACCAGGACCGGCCCGGCGGGCATTACGTGAATGGCAAGTCGCCGGCCAACCTCGTCACATGGGAGCTGCCCGACAGGAATCGCCTCGACCAGGAGGTCGAGCGCCTGATGACTCTGTTCGGGCGCGATGCGGGGGAGGCCGATCATGTGCTGATGGTGTCGGCGCTGGTTGGCAAGCTGATGGATCGCGACGCGCAGATCGCCAAGCTGCACGAGGCGCTGTCACAGACTCACGCACGGGAAAAAGTGAAAAGCGCCTGACCGCGATCCCGGCGCGATGCGCGGACGGCAGGTTCGGCTCACCGGGAAACTCGTCGCAAGAGCAGCTGGCGATAGCTGGCCATTGATCGCTGCCGGAAACTTGGCACGGCTGGACGAAGCTGGCATGAACCGCCTCTCGTCTGGATATTCTTTCCATGGCCGTGCGGCCAACGCAGTACTGGAACAAGCAGCGTATGGGTAACTGGTCTCCAAAGCAGCGCTTTCTCGACACTGTGACGCGCGCCGTCCACAAGGGCGAACTCATCCAGCTGCCGTATTACGAAGTTCAGGTCGACGGTAAGCCGCTTCGCTATTCCGGCCCGCCCGAAAGCCCGCTGATATGGGGCCGCGTGCAGACGCTGTATGCGAAGGAGCCGACGACGATCCCCTATCTGGAGTCGTTCGATGCATCCGACCTGATGCTCGATATCGGCGCCAATGTCGGCATGTATTCGATGTACGCCGCCGTCGTTTCCGGCTGCGAGGTCGTCGCGGTCGAGCCCGAGTCGCTGAACTTCGCCGAGCTGAACAAGAACGTCTATCTCAACGGCCTGCATGGCCGCGTCACGCCGATCTGTGCGGCGGCCACCGACGAGCGCAAGATCGACCGGCTCAATCTGGGCACGTTCGGCATCGGCTATGCCTTCCATGATTTCGGCGAGAACACATGGAAGAACGACCAGAAATGGACGCCGGAAGTCACGACGAAGAAAGACCGGCGCGTGCAGCAGGGCTGCATGGGTATCACCATTGATGAGCTGATCTCGTCAGGCTTCATGCGCGTGCCCGACCATATCAAGGTCGATGTCGACGGCATCGAGCATCGCGTCATCGCCGGCGCACACAACACGCTGCGCGATCCGCGCGTGAAGACGGTGCTGATCGAACTCGATCACACGATCGAACATAGCCAGGGCATTTTCGATCTCATGCTTGGCCTCGGCTGGAAATATTCCGAGGAACAGCTGATCACCAACCGCAACCTGATAATGAAGAAGGAGCGCGCGCGCGAACTCCGCAAGATCGGCAAGGACGGGTTCAACTACATCTTCTTCCGCGACGATCGGTATTTCGATCTCTTCTCGAATTTCCTCGATGGCTACCAGCCGACCTATACGGTCCAGAACAAGATCGTGAATCCTCCAAAGCTGGTTGACCTCACAAAAAAGGCCTGATCGCTCGGGCCAGGGGTCGGCTGCGGGCGATGATCACCCACTAGCAGGCTGCAGAGGACTGCGGTCGCTCTAGCTTGTCTTCGAGAGCTTCCGGTCGGGCGCGACGATGCCGTAGTCGTCGAAGCGCCGGACCGTTCCCGACCCAGCGCCGCCGAACACATCGGCCCAGTCGCCCTTCACGTCGCCCGATGCCGTGATCTGCGCCGGCTTGAAATAGTTGACCAGCGCGGTCTCGGCCCCGGCGGGAACATCGGCGGCCTTCGCGAAGGCGCTGTCCAGACGCTCGCGCAGGCCGCGAATGCGCCCTTCGTTTCCGGCGACAGGAATGCGCGCGTAAACGGACAGCACGCGCTGCCCCTGCAGCACCTGATGGCTCACCGACCGGCCATCCACGATCCAGCAATCGCCCGGATCGAAGAAGAGCATGTGGCGGGGCGACTTGCGCTCGGTCGCGCGCTGGTTCCAGCCGCCGAAGGCGCGGCCGGTCACGCGCTCAAGCTGCACTTCGCTCGGCAGGTCCTGCGGGATCCTGTCCGTTATCCTGCGGCCGCCCTGCGAGATGAGGTCGGTGACAGGATAGCTGACCGACCAGATGCGCGGATGCGCATCGAGATTGATGTAGAGGCGGAAGGCCTCGTGCGTGTCGGAGTTCTTGTCGAGATCGTAGTGGAGATTTTCCATCCGCGTCTCGGAAAACCTGACGACGACCTGACGTTCGCTGACGACGAGGCCGTCGAGCAGCCTGTCGAGCATCGCGTTCGAGATATCGACCAGCACGCGGAGCTGGGCGATGAACTTGTTGTAACGCCCGACATCGCCGCCGAACCCGCCTTCGAACACCTGCTTCACCAGTGCGTGCTTCTTGTCGCCTGCGTCGATCCGCGCCAACAGCTGGGTGATCACCAGCTTCTTCATCTCCCACGTCTGGGGCAGCGACACGGTCTGCAGGAAGCCGAAGTCGATCTTTTCTGTCGGGCAGTGGTGAAGGACGACGAGGCGTTCGTCGGTGAAATCCTGAATGACGGACCTGGCGTCCATGTTGCGCCAGTCGTGTTCCCGGATGTGGTCGGGCAGGCGCGGGTCCAGAAAAACGTCCACCATTCCAGCCAACCTCTTGAGCTTCCCGGCCTCCCCGAAATCAGCCCAAAAGCAGGGCAGGTCAATACGCGCGCACACTCTTTGCCGGGGCGGGGCGCTGGCGCCTTGCGGACTTTGCCAGCGTGACCCGATTGGATATGCTTGCAAACGATCGGGATGTTAAGCCGGTGGAGTTTCCGACGCCGGCCGCATGTGGCGGCGAAGCTCCAGTGGAGACGCCGCCCGCCGTCGAGACGATCGACTGACTGGCGCCGCCTGTCCGAAGCGCCGCGCGACCGGGGAAGTATAGAGCCATGAAGGTCATCATCACCGGCGGTGCCGGCTTCATCGGGTCGGCCCTCACGCTCCACCTGCATGCGGGCGGCGCGGATATCGTCGTGGTCGACAAGATGACCTATGCAGCCAACCCCGCTTCGCTTGCGCCTCTTGCCGGCGGGCCGCGCTTCGAGCTGGTGCGCGAGGACATCTGCAACGCGCCGGCGATGGCCGCGCTGTTTGCGCGCGTGAAGCCGGACAGGGTCTATCACCTCGCCGCAGAGAGCCATGTCGATCGCTCGATCACCGGCCCGCAGGAATTCCTGCAGACCAACATCATGGGAACCTACAGCCTGCTGGAAGCCGCGCGCGGTTACTGGAGCCAGCTTCCCGCCGCGCGGAAGGATGCGTTCCGCTTCCTCCATGTCTCGACCGATGAAGTCTATGGGTCGCTCGGCCCCACGGGGCTGTTCACCGAAGAGACGCCCTACGATCCATCCTCGCCCTATTCATCGTCCAAGGCCGCGTCCGACCATCTGGCGAAGGCGTGGCGGCGCACCTATGGCCTGCCGGTCGTGGTGTCGAACTGCTCAAACAATTATGGGCCGCGTCACTTCCCCGAAAAACTGATCCCGCTGGTCATCCTCAACGCGCTCGAGATGAAGCCGCTGCCGGTCTATGGCGATGGCTC
>CAZGWV010000007.1:4923-22931 GCA_964529555.1 uncultured Rhizobium sp. | reverse complement strand
GGCCGGGTGATGCGCATACTCGTCGCCGGATCGACAGGGCAGGTGGCTCAGGCCCTCGCCGAAGCCCCTCATCGTGGCTTCACCGTGCAGACTTTCGGCCGCCCCGGTTTCGATCTGGAGCGGCGCGAGACGGTCGAAGCAGCGCTCGCCGGCTTCAGGCCGGACATCGTCATCAACGCCGCCGCCTATACCGCTGTTGACAAGGCCGAGTCCGAGCCCGATGCCGCGATGCGCATCAATGCGGACGGACCGGCCCTGCTGGCCGGGCTCGCGGCGCAGGCAGGCGCGCCGATCCTCCATCTGTCGACCGACTATGTCTTCTCCGGCGACAAGACGACCCCCTATGTCGAGAGCGATCCTGTCGATCCCGCAGGCGCTTATGGCCGCTCGAAGCTCGAAGGCGAGCGGCGCGTCGCGGCGGCGAATCCGCAACATCTGATCCTGCGCACCGCATGGGTTCACGCCCCCTATGGCGGCAATTTCGTGCGCACCATGTTGAGGCTTGCCGAAACGCGGGAGGAAGTCAGCGTCGTCGCCGACCAGCACGGCGCGCCAACCTATGCGCCGGATATCGCCGGGGGATTGCTCTCTATCGTCGCGCGGATTGCCGAGGGCGGGCCAACGCCGTGGGGCGTCTACCACATGGCGTCCAGTGGCGCCTGCGTGTGGGCCGATTTCGCCGGGCATGTGTTCGCCCGCTCGGCGGTCGCCGGCGGCCCCTCCGCGAAGGTGAACCGCATTTCGACCGCAGAATATCCAACCCCGGCTCGCCGCCCGGCCAATTCGCGGCTTGACTGCAGCAGGCTGCGCTCTGATTACGGCGTCGCGCTGCCGGACTGGCGGACTGGTGTCGATCGCTGCGTGGCGAGGTTGCTGCAGCAACGGAGGGCTACATGAAGGGCATCGTTCTGGCCGGGGGGCTGGGTACGCGGCTCCACCCGATCACGCTGGCGATCTCGAAACAGCTGCTGCCGATCTATGACAAGCCGCTCATCTATTATCCGATCAGCACGTTGATGCTGGCCGGTATCCGCGAGATCCTCATCATCTCCTCGCCGCTGGCCCTGCCGCTCTATCAGGCGCTGCTCGGCGACGGCAAAGCGTGGGGCATGACGTTCGAATACGCGGTCCAGCCTGAGCCGGCCGGCCTCGCGCAGGCGTTCATCATCGGCGAGAGCTTCATTGCCGGGCAGCCGGCCGCGCTGGCGCTCGGCGACAACATCTTCTACGGCGCCGGCATGACCGGCCAGCTCGAAGCGGCGGGTTCCGTCGGCAAGGGCGCAAGCGAAGGCGCCATGGTGTTCGCCTATCGCGTCCACGATCCCGAACGTTTCGGTATCGTCGAGATCGATGCGCAGGGCAAAGCGCTCTCGATCGAGGAAAAGCCCGAGAAGCCGAAGAGCGACTGGGCCGTCACCGGGCTCTATTTCTACGACAAGGATGTCACCGACATCGCCAAGGCCGTGAAGCCCTCACCGCGCGGCGAGCTGGAGATCACGTCGGTCAACGAGGAATATCTCCGGCGCGGCCAATTGCGCGTGCAGCGTCTCGCGCGCGGCACGGCCTGGCTCGACGCCGGCACCTTCGACAGCCTGCTGCAGGCCTCGCAATTCGTGCAGACGCTGGAAGCGCGCCAGAGTTTCAAGATCGCCTGTCCCGAAGAAGTCGCCTGGCGCAGGGGCTTCATCGATGACGAGCAACTCCTGAGGCTCGGCGCGAAGTTCAGGAACGAATACGGCGCCTATCTCACCAACCTGCTGGCGCAGCGCTGATGCTGGTCGAGACCACAGCGATCGCGGGCGTTCTGATCGTGACGCCGGACAAGTTCGGCGACGAACGCGGCTTCTTCTCGGAAACCTTCCGCGCCAGCGCGCTCGCCGCCCACGGCGTCACGCATGCGTGGGCGCAGGACAATCACTCCGTATCGGGCAAGCGCGGCGTCGTGCGCGGTCTTCACTTTCAGGCCCCGCCGCGCGCCCAGGCCAAACTCCTGCGCGTGGTGCAGGGCGCCATCCTCGATGTCGCGGTCGATATCCGCACGGGCTCGCCCACCTATGGCCAGCACGTCGCCGTGGAACTCAGCGCCGACAACTGGAAGCAGCTCTACGTCCCCGCCGGCATGGCGCACGGCTTCTGCACGCTGACCGACAGGGCAGAGGTCCTCTACAAGACCAGCGACGAATACGCCCCCAAAACCGAAGGCGGTCTACTCTGGAACGATCCGGCGCTGGGCATCGCCTGGCCGGTCTCGGCGGCGGCGGCCACGGTCAACGCCCGCGACGCCGGCTGGCCCGTGCTCGCGGCCCTGCAATCCCCGTTCGAATGGCGGGGCTGAAGGCGTAAAGCCGCCGCTGCTGCGGGAAACCCGCCGCGCCGCCAAGCCTTACAAGGCTTTCAGGAACCGGCACGGCCTCGCGCGCTGGCAAAACGCCGCCGGAGGGTTCATATAGGCCGCGACCGCCCCATCGGAGATTTGTCATGGCTGACGGCCTGGAACTCGCCCCCAATCGCGTTGTGGAAGTACCTGCCCCGCGCGGCACGGTGCGAATCGGCCAGGATCTTCCCGTCGCCTTCATCGCCGGCCCCTGCCAGCTCGAAAGCCGCGCCCACGCGCTCGAAATGTCCGCCGCCATTCGCGAGATCGCCGACAAGCTCGGCGCGCAGGTGATCTACAAGACGTCCTTCGACAAAGCCAACCGCTCCAGCATCAGCACGGCGCGGGGTCTTGGCCTCGAAAGCTCGCTCGAAATCTTCAACGAGATCCGCGAGACGTCGGGCCTGCCGGTCATCACCGACGTCCACCTGCCCGAACAGTGCGCCGAGGCGGCGAAGGCCGTCGATGTGCTGCAGATCCCCGCCTTTCTCTGCCGCCAGACCGACCTGCTGATCGCCGCCGCCCAGACGGGCAAGCCGATCAATGTGAAGAAGGGGCAGTTCCTCGCGCCGTGGGACATGAAGAACGTCGTCAACAAGCTGGTGCAATCCGGCTGCCGTGACGTGCTCGTGTGCGAGCGTGGCGTCAGCTTCGGCTACAACACGCTGGTGTCCGACATGCGCGCCCTGCCGGAACTCGCCGCCACCGGCGCGCCGGTCGTGTTCGACGCAACCCACTCCGTCCAGCAACCGGGCGGGCAGGGCACGACTTCGGGCGGCCAGCGCCAGTACGTTCCCATTCTCGCCCGCGCTGCTGCCGCTGTCGGCATCGCCGCCGTCTTCATCGAGACGCACCAGAATCCCGACAAGGCGCCGTCGGATGGCCCCAACATGGTTCCGCTCAACCAGCTCGAAGAGCTGATGCGCCAGATCATGGCGGTCGACAAACTCGCCAAGAGCTTCGTCTAGCCGCCGGCACGATCGCAGCGCCATGACGGAATCCGCAACCAACGGCCCCCGCTCCATCGACTTCCTCTCGCGCGACTTCCGCGCGGTGGGCGGCGTGGCGCGCACGGCCGGCGGGTTCAGCCTGACGACGCCATGGGCCATCGCACGCTTCGGCCCGGTCCAGCTGTCGCGCGGCTGGTGGACGCTCACCAGCGAAGGCGAAAATGACGAACTCGAAGTGCGCGTCCGCGACGACACCGGCCTCATCTTCGCCTGCCGCCCGTCGCGCCTCGGCGCCGTGAATCTCTATGTCGGCCACGCGACGCTGGCCGATATCGATCTCGTCCTGTCGCCGTGGCCGGGCGAGGTCAGCTATCGCCGCCTGTCCTTCAAGCGGCTCACGAGAACAGAAGTCACACGCTTCCTCGGCAGCCGTGTCTCGCAGGCGATGCGCGGCGATCGCCCGCTGTCGCGTATCGCGTCGGCTGCGCGCCGCATGATGTCGGGCGCCAGCTTCGGCTCGCGCGCCACCGCATCCAGCACCACCCCGGAAGCCCAAACAACGGCTCCCGTCATCGCGACCGGAAGCGCTCCCGCGCAACTGGTCCGCCGCAACGATCTCACCTACGTCCTCGGCGCCGCCGACCGGCTCGATGCGCGCACGCTCGATGTCGTGGCCGATGTGTTCCGCAGCCGCCCCGAAGTCACCGCCATCTATGGCGATGTCGTGGAAGGCGGAACGCTCCTGCCGGCCCCGCAATGGGACGAGGAGCGCGCCCGCTGGTTCCCCATCGCTCATCCGCCCATTTTCTTCCGCGATCACGTCGCCGGCCTCAACCCCGAGAGCGCATGGGAAAAGGTGCAGGAGGCCGTACGCGCTTCCGGTGAAGCCAGCGTCGCGCGCATTCCCCTGCCGCTCGCCGTGCGCGAAAGCCCCGCAGAGCGTAGCCCCGCGCCCCGCCTGCCGATCCCGGAGCGCGAGCGCTGGCCCAGCGTCTCCGTCATCATCCCCACCAAGCAGCGCACAGACCTGCTCGCCAAGTGCCTCGAAAGCCTGCGCACCCACACGGACTATCCGAATCTCGAAATCGTCGTCGTCGATAACGGCGCTGACGGCGCCAAGCTTGGCGAGCTGCTCAAGGCCGAAGGCGCCTTCCATCGTATCGTCTGCGTCTATGATGGCGGCGACTTCAACTTCTCGCGCCTCATCAATGGCGGCGTGCGGGCGTCCCGAGGCGAGGTCGTTCTCCTGCTCAATGATGACGTCGCCGCGCAGGAGCCGGGTTGGCTCCATCGCATGGTCGATTCCGTGATGGACGAATCGACCGGCGCTGTCGGTGCGCGCCTCGTCTATTCCTCGGGCGATATCCAGCACGCCGGCGTCATGCTCGGCCTTGGCGGCATCTGCGGCCACCTCTGGCGCAACCGGACGGCGGACGAGGCCGCCTGCAATCCGCACATCGTCTATCCGGGCCGCCGCATGGCCGTCACCGGCGCCTGCCTTGCCGTGCGCCGCGATGCGTTCGATCGCGTCAACGGCCTCGACGAGGTGAACTATCCCGTCACGCTCAACGACATCGATTTCTGCCTGCGCCTCGACAGGGCAGGCTTCCACACGATTTACCGCGGCGACGCCGTTCTGCTGCACGACGAAAGCCAGTCGCGCGGCAGCGATGACGAGGAACGCCGCAAGCGCGAACGCCGCCGAGGCGAGACTCGCGCCTTCCGCAAGATGTGGGGCGACCTGCTGGACGATGATCCCTACGCTTCGCCTGCTTTCGATCTGTCGACCGAAACCGGCGCCGTCCACATTCCCACCTTGCGCCTTGCGGGTTGATCCGCGTGAGGCCATGACATGGCCCATGCGCATGCGTTCCAGCCAATCGGAGACCGTCGCTTGAGCGGCTCGCCCCTCCGCGCCGCCTGGCGGGCGTTGCTGCCGCCGCGCGTGCGCCGTCTGGCCCAGCCCGCGCTGGCGCATCTTGCCGAGCGCAAGGTGATGCGTGCGCTCCGCGATGCATCGCCAAGCCACCAGCCCGGCCCGCTGATCGTCTCAGGCCTGCTGGCCGAGGCAAAGGGCATATCGCGCGCCGCTCATCTGACAATCGCGGGCCTGCGCGAAGCAGGCTTCGATCCCATCGCGCACGATCTCCGCCCCCTGCTGTCGCTTGGCGGGGGCAGGGCGCCCGAAGCTACGTTCGCGCGTCCGGGCGGCGTCTGGCTGCTGCACGTCAATGCGCCCGAAGCGATCCGCGCGCTCGCTGCCCTGCCGCCCGAGATGTGGAAAGGCCGCTATCGCATCGGCTACTGGGCCTACGAACTCTCGCGCATTCCCGCCGACTGGGTACGCGCGTCACAAGCGTTCGACGAACTCTGGGCCCCCAGCCGCTTCGTCGCCGATGCGATGCGGGCGTCAGGCGTCACCACACCCATCCGCGTCATGCCCCATCCCGTCGGCTTCGAGATCACGGGCGCGAACGTCCCCGTGTCAGACGCGCCTTTCACCGCCCTCGCCATGGGCGACTTCGCCTCCAGCGCTGAACGCAAGAACCTCGCCGGCGCCATCGATATCTACACGCGCGCCTTCCGCGATCCCGCTGCGGGCCAGCGTCTCATCATCAAGACGCATTCAGGCGCATCCTCTCCCGAAGCCGTCCGCACCGTGGCGCGCCTCGCCGAAGCCCGCCCCGACATATCCATCATCGACCGCGCCCTGCCGCATGCCGACGTCATGCAACTGATCGCGTCGAGCAACGTGCTCCTCTCGCCTCACCGCGCCGAAGGCTACGGCCTCCCGCTCGCCGAGGCGCTCTTGCTGGGCGTGCCTGTTCTCGCCACGGGCTGGTCCGGCAATGTGGACTTCATGGCCACGGCGCCCGAGCTTCTCATCGAGCATACGATGATCCCGGTCGCCGATCCGAACGGCGTCTATCGCATGAAGGACGCCCAATGGGCCGCCCCCTCTATCGACGATGCGGTTGCAAAGCTGCGTGCGCTGCAGGCCTCGCCTGAGCTGCGGAAACGCCTCGTGGCGGCTGCACAGGCCGCCCTGCGCGAACAGCTCTCCGCATGGTCCGCCGATGCGCTGGCGGATACGTCGCTCGCGCGCCTCGCCCTGCGAGCGGCGGCTCAGGCGTAGGTATAGTGCTTGTGCAGGAAGTAGCTGGTGATCGCCGGCGCCGCGACGCCGCAGACATGCGCCAGCTCGAACGGATGGAATGTCCACCCGATCGCCGGAAGCAGTTGCCGCGCCATCACGGATGAGATCGCCCAGGCCAGTGTCGCGCCAAATACGTTCACCCACACGAAGCGCAGCACCAGCGCCCGGTCCATCGACCGTCCCTTGAACAGCGTGCTGCGGAACAGGAAGAACCCCACCACCATGCCAACGCCATAGGCGATCACAACGGCGACCTCGAACGGCATCACGAAGTCGAGGAAGTAGCGCGAGACAAGATTGGCCAGCGCCGCTACGCCGCCCACGGCAAGGAACCGCGCGAACTCGCCGAGCGATGCAGCCGTCGGTTTGCCCGGCGCGGGTTGCGTCATTGCACTGTTCCCGGCGCGTGCAGGCCGAGCAGGTCGTTGACGTTCAGCATCCGCGCAGATCCCGGCGGCAGCGTCGCCGCTGCAAGAATGCCGGCCGCAAGGAAGGCGCCTATCATCAGGCTGTAGACATCCTTGATCGCGAACACGACCGGATCGTCATCAAGCTCGCCCCGATTGGCCAGCAGCCAGACCCGCATCAACCATCCCGACAACGCCACGGGCGCAACCCACAGCGCTTCCGGCGTCTGATAGACGCCTGACGGCCACGCCGACTCGATGATGTAGAGCACAAGGATCAGCGGGCTCACCGTCGCCGTCGCAAGCCCGAGGCCCAGCGTCAGCCCGGCGTCCTCGGCGCGATAGCCCCGGTTGACGATCCGTCGCTCGCCCGCCGCCACTCGGCGCAGCACCTCGACATGCCGCTTGGCCAGCGACAGCGAGACGAACAGGAACATCGAGAACACCATCAGCCACGAGCTCAGCGCCACACCCGCCAGCACCGCGCCCATGATGAGGCGCAGCGTGTAGAGAAAGCTCAGCGCCAGCGTATCGGCCAGCGCCACGCGCTTCATCTTGAACGAATAGGCGAGCGTGAGAACGAGATAGGACAGCATCGTCGCCGCAAAGCCCGGCGACAGCAGGAAGCCGCCGATCAACCCGGTCGCAATCATCAGCGGCGCGGCCATGAAGCCCTGCCACAGCTTCAGCCGCCCTGATGCAAAAGGCCGGTTGCGCTTGGTCGGATGCCCGCGATCCGCCGCAAGGTCGACGAGGTCGTTGAGGATATACGTGCCCGAGGTCAGGATACCCAGCAGGGGCAGGGCGGCGAGCAGCGTGAAGAATGTAGCCGGGTTGGCGATCTGCATCGCCAGAATGGCCGGCACGAAGATCAGCGCGTTCTTCGCCCACTGGTGAACCCGCAGCGCTTTCACCCATGCGCCTATCCCGCGCCTGGGCCGGTCGAAATGCTCGGCGACACGAACGCCCATCCGTTCGACAGCACGCCGCCGCTGCGCGCCGCCGCCGACCAGCGAGGCCGCGCTGGCATGTTTCCACACCTTGAAGTCGACGCGGCTGTCGCCGACATACTCGAAGCCCTCAGGCGCCAGTTCCTGCAGGCGCTTCGCCTTGGCCGAACCCTTGTTGTTGGTCACGCCATCGCTGCCGACGGCCCGGTCGAAGAACCCGAAATGCTTCACGGTCTCTTCGGCAACCGCCTGGTCAGCGGCCGTCACCAGCCAGACAGGGCGCCCCGTCGCCTGCTCACGCGCACAATAGGCGGCAACCTCGGCATTGACCGGCAGCTGCGTGATGTCCACGCGCGCCTCGCTCTGGATGCGCGCCTTCACCTTGGCAATCGAGAACGGCAGCTGAATCATCTGCCACAGCGTCCATATCGGACGGCGGCGCAATTGTTCCGCCAGCGCCTCGAACAGCGTGTCGGTCAGCAGCAGCGTACCATCGAGATCGACCGCCAGCGGCAGTTTGCCGGTGTGCGTATCCGCATTGGGCGCAGGCGGTGTTGCGTCCGGCTGGGGGCGGGCGGTCACGGCCATCGGTAAAGTCTCGCCCCTGGTAACAACATGAATGGGCAAATTAGGGCGAAGTGCTCAAGATTCTGTTGACCCGGCGCCCCGCGCGCCCTTCAGCAGCGTCCTCGGTTGCCGCGGCGGGGGCCAGCCGCTACAGCCAATCCGGTTGGCCGGGCGTATAAGGCGAGGTTGGAGTGACAACGGCAGTCTTGTGTCTGGTCCTGGCGCTCTGGCCGCTGGTTGCCTTCGCGGGCGGCGCGGCTTTCTCGCCATTAACGGGTATTGCCGCCCTGCTAACGGCGGGAGCCGCCCTGCCGCGCCTCCGCCCCCGGATCTATGCGTTCGCGGTGCTCGCCTTCTTCATTTTTGCCGCCGGCTCGACATTGTGGTCGCCCTGGCAGACGCCGCTGCTCGATTTCAGCAATGGCGCAGCCGTCAGCGAAGTCCCGCGCGTCGCCTTCCTCATGCTCGCCGCCGGCGCGCTGATGGCCGCCGCAAGCGGCCTGTCCGAACGCTCCGCCCGCCTCATCATGCGCGTCGCCGTGGTTGGCTTCCTCCTGCAGGTGCTCATCGTCCTTGTGCTGACGATCTATGAGCGCGAAGCCATCGCCTTCTTCTATCCCGGCCGCCCGGACGATGAGGGCGTCCAGAACATTTCCCGCAACTGTCTCACTATGGCGGCGGCGTTCCCCGTCCTCGCCATCAGCCTGATGGAATCGCGCCATCGCTGGCTGGGCATCGGCGCGGTCGTGATCCTTCTGGCGATCGAGTGCGGCATCCTGATCTATCGCGGCGTCGATGCGGGCCTCCTCGCCATGCTCGCCGCCGCGCTGTTCTACGCCGCCATCCGCCTGTTCCCGCGCCAGGGCTTCCGCATCATCGGCGGCGTCATCGTGCTGATCGTTATGAGCGCGCCATTCGTGTTTCAGTTCATTTCCGCCGGCGCCGATCCCGCCACGGCGTCCACCTCGATCGAATACCGCCAGCTGATCTGGGAGCGCGTGCTCGAAATCATCTGGCAGAACCCGCTGTTCGGCGATGGCGTCGGCGCGCTGCGATCCTATCAGGAGACGATCTCCGAAGGTCCCTTTGCTGGCCAGCTCTACATTCCCAACCACGCCCACAACATGGCGCTGCAACTCTGGGCCGAAACCGGCTTCGTCGGCGCATCCCTCCTGTCCATCGCGATCATGCTTGCGGCCTTCCGCCTGCCCAGGCCGGTCGATCTCGGCGCCACCGCCCCGCGCGTCGCCGTGCTGGCCGGCGTCGTGCTGGCCATCGGCGTTGTGTCTTACGATCTCTGGAACCCCGGCTGGTGGGGCGTCGTCGCGATACTCGCCGTGCTGTGCGTCGTCCACGCCCGCACCCGGCCCGCCGCACTGACGCCCCCGCAGGCATAGCCATGTCGCCCGCATCGCACACGGCGAACAATTTCAACCTGCTCAGATTGCTGTTTGCGCTGTTCGTGGTGGCCTACCACATCGTCGTCCTCTCCGGGGCGCAGCAATGGCGCGAGGCCGAAGCCCCGCTCAGCCTGATGGCCGAAATCGGCGTACAGGGCTTCTTCGTCCTCTCGGGCTTTCTCGTCTATGCCAGCCTTGAACGCTCGGAGACGCTCGGGCGCTACGCCGAAAAGCGCGTCCGCCGCCTTTATCCGGCTTACGCCACCGTGGTCATTGTCGGCGCGCTCGCGGGCCTCGCCGTCAGCCCCGAGGCGCGCGCCAACCTGGGCGCGGTCGGCGAATATCTCGGCTGGAATCTCGTCTTTGCGAACTTCATGGCGCCCGAACTGCCTGGCGTCTTCCAGGCCAACCCGATGCACGAGGTCAACGGCGCGCTGTGGACGTTGAAGATCGAGGTGATGTTCTATCTCGTCCTGCCTGTCCTCGGTTGGCTGCTGCGCATCGCCGGCCCCGCGCGCTGGCTGCTGATCGTGCTGATCTACGCCGCCGCCGAAGCCTGGCGTATCGGGCTCACCGGCATGGGGCAGGCCGAACTCGCGCGGCAATTGCCCGGCCAGATGAGCTTCTTCATCACGGGCATGGCGCTCTACAAGCTGGCCTTCTCGGGATGGCGCCTCCATGCCGCCGGCCTCGCGGGCGCGGCTATCCTCGCCGCCTCGCTGATGTTCGACATGCTCGCGCCGCTGCGCGCGCTAGGCCTCGGCCTCGTCGCTGTCTGGGCTGCGACCGGCCTGCTGCGCCTGCCCAACGCCGCGCATTTCGGCGACCTCTCCTATGGCGTCTACATCGTGCATTTCCCGATCATCCAGACGCTGATCGTGCTGGGCCTGTTCGCCGCGCCATGGACCGGTGCAGGGGCCGCGCTTGCCGCCTCCTTCGTGGCTGCATTCATCCTCTGGCATCTGGTCGAACGCCCCGCGCTCCGCCGCGACAGCGCCTATCGCAATCGCAACGCCTGACCGCCAGCCGTTGACGCTGGCGGCGAACCCGCGCCCTAATGCCGCCCGATAGCCGCCGCTTCCGGCGCGCGTGGAGATCCTCTTGCCGGCTGTGAAAATTCTTCCAGTCATCATGTCGGGCGGCTCGGGCACGCGCCTCTGGCCGCTGTCCACCGATGCGCGTCCCAAGCAGTTCCACGAACTCGGCGCCGAGCGCGCCATGATCGTCGAGACGGCGCAACGCCTCTCCGGCTCTCATGGCGATATCGTCTTCCTCGATCCCGTCGTGATCGCCAACGCCGCCCACGCCGACCTTGTCCAGTTCCTGCTGGCCCAGAGCGGCATCACGCCGTCCGCCATCGTGCTCGAACCGGTAGGCCGCAACACCGCCGCCACAGCAGCGCTCGCCGCCATGATCGCGCACGAGATCGACCCCGAAGCTTGCGTCTTGCTTGCGCCCGCCGATCATCTGGTGACGAAGCCCGCCGCCTTCATCGCCGCCATCCGCGCCGCCGCCGGCATCGTGGCGGACCGCATCGTCACGTTCGGCATCGCGCCCACCGCGCCCGAGACAGGTTATGGCTACATCCTTCAGGGCGAGGAGTTGCAGCCCGGCGTTCACCGCCTCGTCGCCTTCAAGGAAAAGCCGCCCCTGCCGGAGGCGGAACGCTATCTGCGCGAAGGCGGCTATACCTGGAACTCCGGCGTCTTCTTTTTCGCGCCCGCCATGCTGCTCGAGGAATTCTCCATCGCCGCCGCCGACATTCGCGACGGCGCCGCCGAAGCCCTCCGCCGCGCCGCGCGCAGCAACGTCTTCATCCACCTCGACGCCGCCGCCTTCACCGCCGTTCGCGCCGAAGCGGTCGACCGCGCCGTGATGGAAAAGACCGGGCGAGGCGCCGTCGTCCCCTGCGACATAGGCTGGGCCGATATCGGCTCATGGGCCGAACTCTGGCGTCTCTCCCCGCGCGATGGGCAGGGCAATGCGGTGGAAGGGCCGGCCACCCTGCTGGATTGCGCCAATTCCCTTGTCCGGTCGGACGGTCTTCAGGTTTCGGTCATCGGGGCGGAAGACCTGATTGTCGTCGCCAGCGGAAATTCCGTCCTGGTCATGCCGCGAAGCCGCGCCCAGGACGTCAAGAAAGTCATACCCAGCCAGAAATGACGCGCTATAACGCGCGCAACGGCCAGACGCCCCACACGGAGACCCGCACATGCAGTTGTTCATCGATTCCGCTGATGTGACGGAGCTTCGCGCCGCGGCTGCGAGCGGCCTCATCGATGGCGTCACCACCAACCCGACCCTGATCGCCAAGTCGGGCCGCAAGATGAAGGAAGCCATCGCCGAGATCTGCTCGATCATTCCCGGCCCGGTCAGCGCCGAAGCCGTCGCCACCGATGTCGAGGGCATGCTGGCCGAAGGCCGCTATCTCGCGCGCATCGCCTCCAACGTCGTCGTCAAGCTGCCGCTCACCGAGAACGGCCTGCGCGCCACGCGCGTGCTCGCCGACGAAGGCACGAAGGTCAACGTCACGCTCTGCTTCACGGCGGTGCAGGCGCTGCTGGCCGCCAAGGCCGGGGCCTATTTCATCTCGCCCTTCATCGGCCGCCTCGACGACAAGGGCGTCGACGGCGTCGAACTGATCGCCGAGATCCGTCAGGTCTACGACAATTACGGCTTCGGCACGCAGATCCTCTCCGCCTCCATTCGCTCGGTCGAGCATGTGAAGCAGGTCGCGCTCGTGGGCTCCGATTGCGCCACGCTGCCGCCCAAGATCTTCGCCGAGATGTACAAGCACGAGCTTACCGACTCAGGCGTCGCGTCCTTCCTGAAGGACTGGGCCGCCACGGGGCAGTCGATCCTCTGAGCGCATGACCGAAGCCGCGCCCCCCGCCATCACCGTCGTCGTGGTGAACTACAATGGCGGCGACTATCTGCGCGGGTGCCTGGCTTCGCTCAAACAGCAGACCTTCACCGACTTCGAAGTGATCGTCGTCGACAATGCCTCGACCGACAGCTCGCTCGCGCAGGCAACCGAGCTGCCTGATCGCTGCACGATCCTGAAGCAGTCCGCCAATCTCGGCTTTGCCGCCGGCAACAATATCGGCGCGCGCGCGGGCAGGGGCCGCTGGCTCGCGCTTCTCAATCCCGATGCCGTGGCCGAACCCGGCTGGCTCGCCGCCATGATGGCCGCCGCCGAACAGCGCCCGACCCATCGCATGATCGCCTGTCTGCAGATCAACCTGCACGATGCGATGCGGCTGGACGGAGCAGGCGATTGCTATTTCGCCTACGGCTTCGCCTGGCGCGGCGGCTTCGGCCATCCCGCTTCACGCGCGCCAAAGGCCGGCGAATGCTTCGCCCCCTGCGGCGCCGCCGCGCTCTATCCGCGTGATCTCTTCCTCGACGCCGGCGGCTTCGAGGAACGCTATTTCTGCTACCACGAAGACGTCGATCTCGCCTTCCGTCTCCGCCTGATGGGAGAGCGCTGCCAGTTCGCCCCCGCCGCCATTGTCCACCACGCAGGCTCGGCCATCGCCGGACGCGCCAGCGACTTCGCGGTCTTCCACGGCATGCGCAATGGCGTGTGGACCTATGTGCGCAACATGCCCGGCTGGCTCCTGTTGCCCACGCTCCCGGTCTGGCTGCTGGGCTCGCTTGCGCTGATCCTGCGCGGGGCCGTGCGCGGCGTCTTCATGCCGACCGTGAGAGGCTATGCCGCCGCCTTCAAGGGCCTCGGCCCCACGCTCGCCGCGCGCAGGCAACTCCGCGCCCGCCGCCGCGCCCGCATCAGCGCCATCGCCGCCGCGCTGACATGGAATCCGCTACGCTATCTCGGGCGCGGCATCGACGTCAGGCCATTTCGCGACTGATAGGTTGCGGCCGAGCCGCGCCTATTCCGAAATCCGCAGCGCTTCGGCAAACGCCAGGAACAAGTGATACAGCGTTGAAGCCGGAACCGTCTTCGACGTCGCGCGCCCTTCGGCGTCATACTGGTCCATCCATGTGCCGGGCACGTCCCGCGAGAGATAGCGCGACAGCAGCACATTCGCCGACGTGTCGATCGCCGGCGCGGGATCGAACCCGTCCAGCTCATAAAGCGCAATCGCGCCCTTGATCCGCTCGGCATTGGGCCACGAACGCGACGCGCGATTGATCGGCACGCCATCGTCGCGCAGCCCGTCGAACACCGCGCCCGTCGCCGTGTTGACGCCATGCGTCTCGGCAAAGCGCAGCGCCGCGCGGATGTCATGCTCGGTGCGCAGCCCGATCAGCTTGTTCGCCGCCCCAAGGATCCACGCCCATTCCATCAGATGGCCCGGCTCGACCAGCCGCCCATCATCGCCCGGCGCGCGCTGCCAGTCGTCGGTGAAATACTCTGCCAGCGTGCCCGTCTCGCGGTCGAACAGCCGGTACTGGAACAGCGCCACGAGATCGCGCACGCCCAGCGCAAAGCGCTCGTCCCCCGTCGCCTCGAACGCGGCAAGGCAGGCTTCAGTGAAATGCATGTGCGGGTTCTGCTGGCGCCAGCCCCGGTTGGGCAGCTCGTTCCAGTAGCCCTGTCCGCTCGGATGGCGCAGGTTCGCTTCGACGAAATCATACGTGCGATGCAGCCACCCAAGCGACTCCTGGTCCTTCAGCAGCCGGTGCCGCCAGGCGAACGCGAACAGGATGAAAGCGTAATCGTAGAGGTCCGGCGTCGCATCGATCACCGCGCCCTCGCGCGACAGCGTGCGCGCAAAGCCCTTGTCCTGTCCCAGCCACGCGCGCTTCGTCAGCCATTCGATGCCGCGATCGGCCAGCGTCTCGCCGCCTTTCCAGCCCAGCATCTGCGCATGGCTGAACACATAGACCTGCCGTCCCGCCACGCGCGTGCGCTTGAAGCTCAGCCCCGCATCGCGGCCATCGAAGCCCATCTGCTCCACGAACCCGCCATACACGGGATCGACGCCATGCTCCGCCCAGTGAGGCAGCGCCTTGTCGAAAATCCACGCGCGGATCGCTTCACGGGTTTTGAGCTTTGGCCGCGTCACGCGGTTGTATCCTGGGGTTACAGGTGGCGTTTTGTTAACCGAAAGGAAGTTCGGCATTAGCGCTGCCTAGTCAATCTTGGTTTTGGCAATCTCGTATTTGGAAAGATGGAGTATGACAGGCCCGAGAGAATATATTGCTAATCGAGGATATTATGCCTGAAGGTCCTGCCAGAACTGTGCTGCTCACGGGCGCGGCGGGCTTCGTGGGCTTCCACGTCGCCAACGCGCTGATGGCGCAGGGCCACGCTGTCGTCGGCGTCGATTGCATCACGGACTACTATCCGATCTCCCTGAAGCGCGACCGCCTGAAGCTGCTCGGCGCCAACAAGGCATTCTCCTTCCACGAACTCGACATTGCCGACCATGCCGCGCTCAAGGCGCTTGGCGCCGCGCGGCAGCCCGACGTCGTGATCCACCTCGCCGCCCAGGCAGGCGTGCGCTATTCGCTGGAAAATCCGTTCGCCTACGGCCACTCCAACCTCACGGGCCATCTCTCCGTGATGGAGCTTGTGCGCCACCTGCCGAACAGGCCGCGCCTCGTCTATGCGTCCTCCTCCTCGGTCTATGGCGCCAACACCAAGGCGCCATTCTCCGAAACCGACCGCGTCGATGATCCCGTCTCGCTCTATGCCGCCACCAAGCGCTCGTGCGAGCTGATGAGCGAGAGCTATTCCCGCCTCTACGGCATGGAGCAGGCGGGCCTGCGCTTCTTCACGGTCTATGGAACGTGGGGCCGCCCCGACATGGCTTACTGGACCTTCGCGCGCGACATCATCGAAGGCCGCCCGATCAAGGTCTTCAACAACGGCCTGCTCAAGCGCGACTTCACCTGGATCGACGACATCGTCTCCGGCGTCGTCGCCACCGCGATGGACAAGCCCGCCGGCCCCAACCCGCGCCTCCATCGCATCTACAATATCGGCAACAACCGCCCGGTCGAACTCGGCCGCTTCATCGAGATCATCGAGGAGGCGGTCGGCAAAAAGGCGATCAAGGAAATGACGCCGATGCAGCCGGGCGATGTTCTGGCCACCTACGCCGATGTGGATGCACTCGCGCGCGATCACGGCTATGCGCCGACAACGCCGCTCGAAGTGGGCATCCCCGCTTTCGTGAAATGGTATCGCGACTATACGCGAACCTGACGCGCGTCAGATCTCGGTGAACCCCGGCGTCCAGTAGCCGAACGATGCATTCTCCATCGTCGGCTGCCGCGTGCGGTCAACCTTGACGCCCAGCACTTCGACACTCGTGCTGCCCACCAGCGAAACGTTGTGGGCCAGCAGCTTGTAGTCCTTGCCGTCGGACGCATAGACGTATTGCGGCCCGCCGCCCTCGGCCGTCGCAGCCGGATCGCGCGGCAGTTCGGGCAGGAAGTCGGGCGCAAGCCCCGGAATCCACGCCGCCCCGCGCTCGGCCATGCCGCCAAGCCCTTCCGCCGCCGGATAGGCGCCGTGCTTCTTGAAATACGCCTTCAGCGCATCGTTGATCGTCACGAGGTCGGATACGCGCCTGCGATTGTGGAGCAGGGGGCTCACGCGCGCTGCCTCCGCGATCGTCATCTTCTCGCCCGCAGCCGAGGCGGGCGGCTGGGCTGACGCCTGCGGCTTCGCCTTGGGCGGTTCGGACCTGGCGGGTTCAGCGGGCGGCGGCGCGGCTGGCGGCGCCGTCGCCTGCGCAACCGGCGTCACGGGCGCTACGACTGGAGCTGCCGGAACCGGAGGCGGCGCCGGCGCAGGCTTGGGTGCGGGAGCCGGTTCCGGCTTGGGCTCAGTCGCCTTCGCCTTGGCTTTCACCGGATTGCCCGTCACGGGCATGGCCTTCGGGGCCTTCTTCTTGCCGCCTGTCGCGGCTGCAAGGATCACCAGCAGGAAGCCGAAGCCCGCCGCGCCGCCGCCCGCATAAAGCGCGGCCTGCGTCTGCAGGAAGTCCCGCGCCTGCGCCGGGGCGCTGTCCAGCATCTTCAGAAGGTCGGGCGGCGCATATTGCGCGCCGGCCACGGCGGCGCCGCCAATCATCAGCAACAGGCCCAGCAGGATCAGAAAAACGCGCACGGCAACTCCCTATCCAGGGGCTTGCTTAGCGTGGTCTCGTTCGCCCCTCAACAGCGCCTCCGCACAGTCTTTGCTAAGCGGCTGCCTTGTCCCTGTCCGTCAGGCCGCCGGGCAGGATGACATCCCCCTATTTCTCGGCCAAATAGGCGCCCATGACAGATAAACCCTATGTCGCAACGGCGCGCCGCGTCCTGGCTCTCGAAGCCGAGGCGCTCGGCCTCATGGCCGGCCAGCTCGGCGAGGCTTTCGACCGCGCCGTCGAAGCCGTTCTGGCCGCCAGGGGCCGCGTCATCTGCACCGGCATTGGAAAGTCCGGCCACGTCGCGCGCAAGATCGCGGCGACCATGGCCTCCACCGGCACGCCCGCCTATTTCGTCCACGCAACGGAGGCCAGCCACGGCGACCTCGGCATGATCGGCTCGGACGATGTCGTGCTGGCGCTCTCGAAGTCCGGCGAGACGAAGGAACTGGCCGACCTCATCGGCTATGCCAAGCGTTACGCCATCCCGCTGATCGGCATGACCGCCAAGGCCAGCTCCACGCTGGGCCGCGCCGCGGATATTCTCCTGCTCGTGCCAGACGCCGCCGAAGCCTGCGCCGAGACCAACGCGCCCACCACATCCACCACGCTGATGATCGCGCTGGGCGATGCGCTCGCCGTCGCCCTGCTGGAGAGCAAGGGCTTCAAGGCCGACCACTTCAAGGTCTTCCATCCGGGCGGAAAACTCGGCGCCATGCTGCGCACCGCCGCCGACATCATGCACGTCTCGGCCGAACTTCCGGTCGTGAAAGCCGGCTCGCCCTTCATCGACTCCGTCAAGCAGATGACCGCCACCGGCTTCGGCGTCCTCGGCGTGCTCAACACCGACGGCACGCTCGCCGGCATCGTCACCGACGGCGACCTCCGCCGCCATCTCACCTCCGGCAAGACGGTCGCCATCATCGATGATGTGATGACCAAATCCCCGCGCACCGCCGCGCCTGACACACTCGCCGCCGACGTGCTGCGCACCATGAACGAGCGCAAGATCACGCAGGTCTTCGTCCTCGACGCCGGCAAGCCCGTGGGCCTCATCCACATGCACGACCTGCTGAAGGCCGGGCTCGCGTGAAATC
>CAZGWV010000007.1:0-4823 GCA_964529555.1 uncultured Rhizobium sp. | reverse complement strand
GCCCTAATCGAACACCACAGTCCGCGCGCCGTTGAGGAAGATGCGCCCCTCGGTATGCAGCTCCACCGCACGCGCCAGAACGCGCGCCTCGGTGTCGCGGCCCTTGGCTGTCATGATTTCCGGCGTGTCGCGATGATCGGCTGGCTCCACCGCCTGCACGATGATCGGACCTTCATCGAGATCGCTGGTCACATAGTGCGCCGTCGCCCCGATCAGCTTCACGCCGCGATTGAACGCCTGCGTATAGGGCTTCGCGCCCTTGAACCCCGGCAGGAAGGAATGGTGGATATTGATGCAGCGGCCCGCCAGCTTCGCAGACAGATCCTCCGACAGGATCTGCATATAGCGCGCCAGCACGACGAGATCGGCCTTCAGCGTATCCGCCAGCTCAAGGATGCGCGCCTCGACGGCTTCCTTGCCATCGCGCTGCGTCGGCAGGTGATAGTACGGAATGCCATGCCGCTCGGCGAGCCACGCGCACGTCAGATGGTTCGATACGATCGCCGGCACATTCATGTGCAGCGCGCCGATCCGCTGGCGATAGAGCAGGTCGTTGAGGCAATGGTCCGACTGCGAGACCAGCACCAGCACGTTGGGCTTGGCGCGCGCGTCCCGCACCTCCCACGTCATGCCCCATTTCTGCGCGATAGGCTCGAACTCGGCGTGGAACTTCGCCAGCGTGAAGCCCCCCGCCTCCGGCGCGAACACCAGCCGCATGAAGAACAGGCCTGTCGCCGCATCGCCGAAGTTGGCTGTCTCGACAATGAACAGCCGCCGCGCGGCAAGGAAGGTCGCGACATCGGCGACGATGCCGATCTCGTCCCGGCACGAAGCGCGGAAAATGAAACGTTCTTGCGTATCGAGTGTCATGGGCGATTTCCGAATGGCGCTTCTTGCCCGAATGGCTGGCTGTGGCAAGTATCGCCACGCACAGTATCGGAACACGCTCCATGGCCTCGCGCCTTTACATCGTCCGCCATGGCAACACGTTCGACAAGGGCGACACCGTCACCCGCGTCGGCGGCCGCACAGACCTGCCGCTGTCCGCCTCCGGCCGCGCGCAAGCCGAAGCCCTGGGCCGCCACTTCGCGTCCACCGTATTCGCGTCCGCCCGCTCCGGCCCCCTCAAGCGCACGCGCGAAACCGCAAACGCCATCCTCGCCCCGCACGCCGGCCCGCCCGAACTCACCACCGACCTGTTCCTCCGCGAGATCGACTACGGCCCGGACGAAAACCGCCCCGAGGGCGAAGTTCTCGCCCGCATCGGCAAGCCTGCGCTCGATGCGTGGGAGCGCGACTTCATCCTGCCTCCCGGCTGGCGCGTCGATCCCGCCGCCCTCATCGGCAACTGGCAGGAGACTTTCCACGAACTCCGCGACCAGCCCGGCAACCACCTCGTCGTCACCTCCAACGGCATAGCCCGCTTCGCGCTCACAGCGGCAAACGCCACAGGCCACGATGGCAAGCTGGCCACCGGCGCCTGGGGCGTCATCGCGCTGGAAGGGGAGGCGGTGAAAGTGCTGGAGTGGAACGTCCGCCCAACGGGTTGACCCGATCCCCCCGCGCCATCCCGGAAGCTCGAAGGGCCGTCCGGGACCCATTCCTCAACCTCGACACCCCCGCAATGGATCCCGGCTCTCGCCCTCATCCTGGGCTTGTCGAAGGACGCTGCGTCTGGAATGACAGGTCATATCGGCGCACCCTTCAAACGTTACAGTTTGCAGCGCAAGGTGATTTGCCCGAGACTCGCCGCTTGGGCATTCCTGCCGCCTCTTTCGAGCAGCGTACCAATACAAGCGTGAGCGCCACCCCATGAACTTCATCGACCTCGCCGCCCAGCGCGACCGGATCCGCCCGCAGATCGAAGCCGCGATGGCCCGCGTGCTCAACACCTGCGGCTTCGTCATGGGCCCCGAAGTCGCCGGTTTCGAGAACGCGCTCGCCGCCTTCTGCGGCGCCAAGCACGCGCTCGCCTGCGCCAACGGAACCGACGCTCTGATGATCCCGCTGCGCGCCTGGAATATCGGCCCCGGCGACGCCGTCTTCGTCCCCAGCTTCACCTTCGTCGCCAGCGCCGAAGTCGCCCCCCTTGTCGGCGCCAGCCCCGTCTTCGTCGATGTCCTGCCCGACACCTACAACATGGACCCCGCCAGCCTCGAAGCCGCCATCCTCGACGTGAAGAAACAGGGCAAGCTCAAACCCCGCGCCATAATCGCCGTCGACCTCTTCGGCCAGCCCGCCGACTATCCGGCCATCTCCGCCATCGCGAAGCGCCACGGCCTCAAACTCATCGCCGACCAGGCGCAAGGCTTCGGCTGCACGCTCAACGGCCGCCAGCCGCTCGAATGGGCCGACGTCGCCACCGCCTCCTTCTTCCCGGCGAAGCCCCTCGGCTGCTATGGCGATGGCGGCGCCGTGCTGACGAACGATGCCTCGCTCGCCGGCCTCGTCGATTCGATCCGCATCCACGGCAAGGCCAGCGCCGAAGACATGGCTGCGAAGAAATACGACAACGACCCGCGCTATCTCAACATGCGTATCGGCGTGAACTCGCGCCTCGACGCCATGCAGGCCGCGATCCTCTCCGAGAAGCTGAAAATCTACCCCGACGAACTGAAGAAGCGCGACGCCGTCGCCCGGCGCTACAATACTGGCCTTGCCCCCCACGTCCGCCGCGTCCCCACCGTCATCGCCGGCGGCTTCTCCAACTGGGCGCAATACACGATCGAAAGCGACAACCGCGACGGCCTCATCGCCCACCTCAAATCGAAGGGCGTCCCCACCGCGATCTACTACCCGATCCCGATCCACATGCAGGACGTCTATTCGATCTACCCGACAGCCCCCGGCGGCCTCCCCGTCACCGAAGACATCCGCAACCGCGTCATGTCCCTGCCGATGCACCCGTATCTGTCGGAAGCCGACCAGAACACGGTCATCGACGCGGTCCGCAGCTTCAACGGCTGATAGTCCGCCGCCCTCCACTGTCATTCCGGGCGCGCCGAAGGCGCGAGCCGGAACCCAGGAGTTACGACCACCGGGGCTTGCGGCCCCTGGGTTCTCGCTCTCCGCCCTTCGGGCTACGGCGGGAATGACAATGCGAGAGACGTCGAACGCCGCAAACGGAGCTTACGCCCCTATGGAATAATCCCTGTCCGCGTCGTCGCCGGCGGCGTGCCCTTCGGCCCCGCCGTGCGGATGCGCACCGAGCGCACGTCCATCTCGCGATGCTTGTCCGGCGCCTCCGGGCGGATGCCCACGAAGTCATAGCCCATGTCGCCGCCGCGCTTCGGCGTGAAGAAGGCGAGGGTGTAGGGCTGGAACTCCGGCGTCAGGTCAAAGCCCTGCCATCCGCTTGTCCCTTCCGTCTTGGAGAAATAGTTCGCCTCGAACCGGCTCGCCGGAAACTCGCCTGCGGAGCGCGCCTCGATGATCACCTCGATGGGCCGCGACTCCATCGCGAACTCGACATCCTCGGCCAGAACAAGATGCGGCCCCAGCCGCGGGTCCTCATAGTTCGCGCTCGCCTGCCGGTCGATGCGCAGCACCGCGTCCTCGCCGTCCGCCGCCTTGCCGATTCGGATCGTCACGCCGCCGCCTTCGCCCACCACGAAGCGGTTCAGCTCTATCCCCGAAACGGAAATGTCCTCGGCGTTGCGCCCGCCGCCGCTCACCGGCCCGCTGGGAAGCCGCTCGCCATAGGGGTCGAGCGCCATGAAGATGAAGGCGCCGGCAAGGGCGGCTGCAAGCGGGAAGAAAAGGATATCGCGCATGGGGTTCTCACTACGCGAGCGATTAAGCCGCCGTAAATCCTCCCCGCGCAGGGTTGCGTTGGATTTTGCTCTGGATTTGCGTGGCGAAAGGCGGGCCCGAAAATGTTGCCGCCTCTCGATCCGGGCCGGCTCAAGGCCGCGAACATAAATCCCGCCACCGGCCTCGCAACAGACTATCTCAACCATTACAACGAGATAGCGATGACCATCGCAAACCTCGACGTCCTGCCCGAAATGCGCGAAGCCGTGCTCGGCTGGCGCCCCGTGGGCTATCCCGCCCATTTTGTCCGCACGCGCTATTCCGATCAGGGCCTCGCCATCGCCGGCTACATCGCCGCCCCGCGCGATGTGAAGGCCCGGTTCCTCGCCGCCCGCGACGAACTCGACGCCCGCCTTGCCGCGCTCCAGCAACGGCTTGCGACAGGCGAGGGCGATGCGGCCGATCTCAGCCGCGAGGCCGACGCCATCTTCGCCGGCATCGTCCGCCTCGGCGGCATCATCAATGGCGGCCGCGCGGCCTCCCTGCTGGAACGCTCCGCCGCACAGGATCTGGTGGACTCGTTCTTCTCCTGACAGCACACTGGCGCCTGTTCAGTGAAATCAGGAGTCCCCAATGGTCGATGTCCCGAAGATCGAGATCACGATCACGCGCGAAGACAAGGCGAATGGCGGCCGCTATCTCGCCCGCATCCCCGGCAAGCCCGATGCGGAGATGACCTTCTCCAAAGCCGGCGAGAAAATCCTCATCATCGACCACACCGGCGTCCCCGAGGAACTCGGCGGCATGGGCGTCGGCAAGGCGCTCGTCGAATACATGGTCCACGACGCCCGCGCCCGCGACCTCAAAATCATCCCCCTCTGCCCCTTCGCCAACGCCACCCTCCGCAAACACCCCGAATGGCAAGACATCCTCAAGGACCCGTTCTGAGCCAGGCGGGCCCGCCCACAACCGCCGCCCCGCCCGCGGTGCATTGAGCGCCGCGAAATGCACCCTGCAACACTCCGCGCACCGAACACATCCTTCGAGACGCGCCCTGCGGGCGCCCTCAG
>CAZGWV010000006.1:37384-53556 GCA_964529555.1 uncultured Rhizobium sp. | reverse complement strand
CTGGATCGCCATGCGCGGCTGCCAGATCGCACACATCCGGCCGAAGACGCCGTGGGCGCGCGTCGCGCCGCATCTCGTTCACGCCAAAGACCTCCCCGAACTCCTCGCCCGCGTCAGCGCCCTCGTCGCGATGTGCAATCGCATGGAAGACCTCGCGCAGGCCCACGCGCTGAAGCTGACACGCTTGCGCGAAGACAATCCCCTCGGCGCACATGGTTCGACGAACGCCGCGCTCTGCGCGGCTGCTCACCATGAGGCGGTGGGTGTGTCGTTCAATATCTCGAAGCGCCTGTCAGGCCTCATGGTGAGCAGCAATGCCATGCTTCGCATGGCATTGCGTCCGTCGAACCACGAGGCCGTGCTCACCGCCCGCGCAACACAGCGAGCACCCCCACACGCGGTTGCGGCGACATACCCGCAAACACACCTCGCAGGCGTCACCTGCGAGACTGCGAACCCATGCGCAAAAGCAAAAGGCCCGGCGTTTCCGCCAGGCCTTCCAGTTCAAACCATCGAAGCCTCAAGCCCGGATCGTCGCGCGGCCCAGATAGCGCGCGGCGCCGCCCAGCTCGTCCTCGATACGCAGCAGCTGGTTGTATTTCGCAAGCCGGTCCGAACGCGCCAGCGAGCCCGTCTTGATCTGCCCGCAATTCGTCGCCACCGCGAGATCGGCAATCGTCGAGTCCTCAGTCTCACCCGAACGGTGCGACATCACAGCGGCATAGCGCGCCATATGAGCCATCTGCACAGCCTCAAGCGTCTCGGTCAGCGATCCGATCTGGTTGACCTTCACGAGGATCGCGTTGGCCGCGCCCTTCTCGATGCCCTCGGCCAGACGCGAGGTGTTGGTGACGAAAAGATCGTCGCCCACCAGCTGGCACTTGTCGCCGATCAGCCTGGTGAGAGCGAGCCAGCCCTCCCAGTCGTCTTCCGACATGCCGTCCTCGATCGACACGATGGGGAAGCGGCTCACGAGATCGCCCCAATAGGCGGCCATCTGCTCGGACGACAGCGACTTGCCCTCGCCCTCCAGCTCGTACTTGCCTTGTTTGTAGAATTCGGTCGCCGCCGCATCGAGTGCGAGAACCACATCCTCGCCCGGCTGATAGCCCGCCGCCTCGATGGACTTCATAATGAAGCCGAGCGCGTCGTCGGTCGATTTGAGGTTCGGTGCGAAACCGCCTTCATCGCCCACGCTGGTGTTGTGGCCGGCCGCCGACAGGCCCTTCTTCAGCGTATGGAAAATCTCCGCGCCGCAGCGCAGCGCATCGGCGAACGTCTCGGCGCCCACCGGCATGATCATGAATTCCTGGATGTCGATCGGGTTGTCCGCATGCGCGCCGCCATTGATGATGTTCATCATCGGCGTCGGCAGGACGTGCGCGTTCGCGCCGCCGACATAACGATAGAGCGGCAGGCCCGAAGCATCGGCGGCAGCCTTCGCCACGGCCATCGACACGCCGAGAATGGCGTTGGCGCCCAGCCGCGACTTGTTCGGCGTGCCGTCGAGGTCGATCATCACCCGGTCGATCAGGCGCTGGTCTTCAGCTTCGAGGCCCAGCAGCTCCGGGAATATCTCGTCATTGACGGCGGCCACCGCCTTCTGGACGCCCTTGCCGAGATAGCGGCTCTTGTCGCCATCGCGCAGTTCGACCGCCTCGTGTGCGCCCGTAGAAGCGCCCGAGGGCACAGCCGCGCGGCCCATCGAGCCGTCTTCCAGCGTGACATCGACTTCAACCGTCGGGTTGCCCCGGCTGTCCAGGATTTCACGGGCGTAGACGTCAACGATCTCGGTCACGAGGGGTCCCCTTACTTTGAATACAAACCGGCTCTGGAGGCGAAGGCCGCATCGAGGATTCGGATACGGCGGGAAAAGCGTGCCTGCTATGTCTCGAACCGCCCCGGCTTGCAATCGGGCGGCCATCCGGCCGGGTCTTCCCCTGCGGCCAAAAAGCAGAACGGCCGCCCTTTCGTGGGGCGGCCGCTCGAAACCACAAGGGGCGGCAAAAGCGAGGACCTATTCCTCGTCCCTGGCCTTCAGGATCTGTTTTCCGCGATACAGGCCCGTTTTGGGGTCGACATGGTGCGGACGGCGCAGTTCGCCCGATTCCTTGTCCTCGACATAGGTATTGCCCTTCAGGGCGTCGTGGCTGCGGCGCATGCCGCGCTTGGACGGGGAGGTTTTGCGCTTGGGGACGGCCATTGTCGCCTCGAATTCGGCAGGAAGAGTGTGGGGGACGAGCCCACCCCTTTCGGGAGGCTCATCCTTGCGAGCGGGCGCTATACAGGGTCTGATGGCAGGCTGCAAGACCGGGCCGGCATCCCGGTTTCGACGGTTCGTGCGTCGTTTTTACCGTTCCGGGGCCGGGCTCAGGGCGCCATCGCAGGGCGCGTCCGCGTCGATGCACGAGGCGCATGCGTTGAAAGCGACCGGGCCGCTCGACGAGGCCGCCGATCCGGCCTCCGGGCCAGCCGAAGGGGATTAATCAGCGCGCGCCGAGCTTTTCCGCAAGCCGCGCCAGAAGAATGCCCGGCGCAGTCGGCTTGGAAAACACCGGCACATCGGGATGCCGCGCCTTCGCGTCGGAAGGAAGCCCGGCGCCCGTATGAACCACAGCCGGCATGCCCGCCGGCATCGCATCGAGAAACGCCGCAATCGTCCCGTCGGGCAGATGCACGTCCGCGATCACGGCGTCAGGCCGCTCCGTGTGGAGGAAGTCGATGGCCTCGGCCACGGTCGCAGCAGGCCCGACCGCGACGGCGCCAGCATCCTCGATCGCCATCGTCAGATCGTAGGCAATGAACGGCTCGTCCTCGACAATCAGTATCCTGATCCCCTGGATGCGGGCGTTGGCCACGGAGCCGGATGCAGACGGCGCGCTCACGCCTTCCGTCTTTCGCGCGAGGCCCGCAACCGTGCCCCGACGTCTTCAGGAGGCCGCGCCTTTCGGACTTGGCCGCCCTGCCGCCCGCGCACGCTCATGCGCGCGAGTTGCGTGCCGAAGTCCTTGCGCTGGGGCAGCCTCGCAATCGGCGGCCCGCCGCGTTCGATCCAGTCGAGGAGCATGTATCCTCCCTCTTCGAGACGCCACGAAATCGCGACGCTTCGTGGCGCGCAAGCGCGAGACTCGCAGCGCCAGCCGACCCGATCACAATATCCTGGCCTTCGAGTCGCACTTGTCCGTGATCGGGAGAAATGTGTGCGGCCGGTATTCGTTCCGCCAGAGCGCCCAGCCGGGTGGAATTGGCGCTCTGGCCCTCGGAACTCACGCTGGGGCGGATCAGTCCGTGCGCGCTCGCCAGCGCTTCGCGATCTGCCGAAAAGCGATCGGCCTCGGAGTGATCGAACAGGAGACTGTCCATCGCCTCTCCATGCTGCGAGACGACAGGCGCGGCGGGAGCGAGCCAGGCTCTATTTGCCGATGTCCGAAACGATCCACCTACCGATGCAGGCGGTCAGACCAGCCTGCTCTTGTCCCGCGCCGCAGCAATGAAGCTCGCAAACAGGGGATGCGGATCGAACGGACGCGATTTCAGCTCGGGGTGGAACTGCACGCCGATGAACCACGGGTGGTCCGTGAGTTCCATGATTTCCGGCAGCTTCCCGTCAGGCGACATGCCGGAAAACACCACGCCATGCGGCGCCAGCTTGTCGATGATGTCAGCGTTCACTTCGTAGCGGTGGCGGTGACGCTCGGAGATCGCGGTCGAGCCGTAGATGCCGGCCACGCGCGAGCCGGGCTTCAACGTCGCCGGGAATGCGCCGAGGCGCATCGTGCCGCCAAGATCGCCGCCCGCCGTGCGGATTTCCTTCTCGTTGCCGCGCACCCACTCCGACATCAGGCCAACGGCTGCGTAGCCCGGCTGGCCGAACTCTGTCGTGCCGGCGCCTTCGATGCCCGCAAGATTGCGCGCAGCCTCGATCACGGCGAGCTGCATGCCGTAGCAGATGCCAAAACACGGCAGCTTGTGACGCCGCGCATATCCCGCCGCACGCATCTTCCCGATCGCGCCGCGCTCGCCGAATCCGCCCGGCAACAGCACGCCATCGACATTGTCGAGTTCGGCGAGATCGGCGTTGGGGTCGTCATAGCGGTCAGACGGGATCCAGGTGAGGTTGACCTTCACCTTGTTGGCGAGGCCGCCATGACCCAGCGCCTCGACCACCGATTTATAAGCGTCATGCAGCGCCACATACTTGCCGACGATGGCGATACGCACTTCGCCATCGGGATTGCGCAGCGTCTGCGAGGTCTGCACCCAGTGTTTGAGGTCCGGCGTCGTCTGCTTCTCCAGCCCGAAATGCCTGAGCACTTCGCTGTCGAGCCCGCGCGCATGATATTCCAGCGGCACTTCGTAGATGTGCTGGGCGTCGAGCGCCTCGATCACGGCTTCCGGGCGCACATTGCAGAACAGCGCGATCTTGCGGCGCTCTTCCGGCGGGATCGGCATCGGCGCGCGGCACAGCAGGATATCCGGCTGGATGCCGATGGAGCGCAGCTCCTTCACCGAGTGCTGCGTCGGCTTGGTCTTCATCTCGCCGGCGGTCGCGATATAGGGCAGCAGAGTCAGGTGGATGAACAGGCTCGCCTCGCGGCCAACCTCCTGGCTGAACTGACGGATCGCCTCGAAGAACGGCAGGCCCTCGATATCGCCGACCGTGCCGCCGACCTCGCAGAGAATGAAATCGACATCGTCCGTATCGGACTTGATGAACTCCTTGATGGCGTCGGTGACGTGCGGAATGACCTGCAGCGTCGCGCCGAGATAATCGCCGCGCCGCTCCTTCTCGAGGATCGACTTGTAGATACGCCCGGTCGTCGTGTTGTCGGTCTTGCGGGCCGAGACGCCCGTGAAGCGTTCATAGTGGCCAAGATCGAGATCCGTCTCGGCGCCGTCATCGGTGACGAACACTTCGCCATGCTGGGTCGGCGACATCGTGCCGGGATCGACATTGAGATAGGGGTCGAGCTTGCGCAGCCGGACGCGATAGCCGCGCGCCTGCAGCAGGGCGCCAAGCGCTGCCGAGGCAATGCCCTTCCCGAGGGAGGACACAACGCCTCCCGTTATGAAGATGAAACGCTTCATGACGGAATACCAGTTTAGCGATTCGCCGGCTCAGCGCGAGGGGGCGCCCCGCCGCAGGAGGCCGGCTAGTCGTTCGATCCACCGTTTTCGGCGGGCGGCGCGGCCGGAGCCGGGTTCGGAGCGGTCGTCGCCGGGGGCGTCGCCGATGGGGCCAGGGCGTCAACCGGCGCAGGTGCGGCCGGAGCCGCCGGCTCCGGCGTGGTGGCTGGGGCGCTCGACAGGCCGCCGGTTCCGAGTGGGTTTGTCGTGCCTTCCTGTTGAATCTGGCGTTCCAGCGTGGTCGGGCCGGTATTGGCCTGGTTGTTCAGCCAGGTCATCGAAACGCTGGTGAAGAAGAACACGGCCGCAAGGCCCATCGTGACCTTGACCAGCATGCCAGCCGCGCCGCGCCCCGAGATCACGCCGCCCGTGCCGCCGCCGCCCATGCCGAGGGCGCCGCCCTCGGACCGCTGGAGCATGATCGCGATCACGAGCGCGATGCAGGCGATGATGTGGATGGTCAGAAGGACGTTCTGCATGGATGGGTACGCTGATTGGCCAATTGGACCGGGTCAAAGCACGTTGGGAGGATGCGGCCAAGCCCCTCCCCGTCCCTTTTCACATGGGTGCGGCGCGCTTGCCCCGCTATGCGCAGGCTGCCGCGATCTTCAGAAAATCCGCCGCCTTGAGGCTGGCGCCCCCCACCAGGGCCCCGTCGACCCCCTCGACATGCATGAGTTCACGGGCATTTTCGGGTTTAACCGAGCCGCCATACAGCAGCCGGATACCCTTTGCGGCAGGCCCGAAACGCCTGGAAAGCGCTTCCGTCATGGCCTGATGGACCTCGGCGACCTGCGCCGTGGTCGGGGTCCGCCCCGTCCCGATCGCCCAGATCGGCTCGTAAGCAATGACGGTCGTGCTGGTGACGGCCCGATCCGGGACCGATCCGGCCAGCTGGGCGGTAATCACAGCCAGGGTCTCGCCCCGGTCGCGCTGATCGAGGCTCTCGCCAACGCAAATGATGGGGGTCAGTCCCGCCCGATACGCCGCCGAAGCCTTCGCAGCCACGACGGCGTCAGTCTCGGCATGGCCGGTCCGGCGCTCGGAATGGCCGACAATCACGAAAGCCGCGCCGGAATCAGCCAGCATTTCCGCGCTGATGTCGCCCGTGAAGGCGCCGGACCTGTCGGGGTGGCAGTCCTGCCCCCCCAGCCCGATGGCGGATGCGCCCAGCTCAGCCTTAACCACGCCGACCAGCGTGGCGGGCGGGCAGATCGCCAGATCGACGCCCGGCATGCCCGCCGCCCCGTCAACCATCGCGCGGACCTCGGAAAGGGCTGCCTTGAGCCCATTCATCTTCCAGTTCCCGGCGATGAGTTTTCTGTGCGCTCTCATAGATACCGGCCCCGCTCGGCGTGTATTGACCCATGCCGGAGCGCGCCTGGGCAGGCCCGGCGGCCGTCTCCTGCCGCAATGTCGCATTTTCCAGCGGCGAACCGGGTTTCCCCTTCGCCGCAAAATGCTCTAGCAAGCCGTGTTCCAGCGGACAACCAGCCCGGTTGAACGTCGAAAAATCAGGGAGTCGCGCAGCGTGATCAGCTGGATGCGAAAGTTTGCGAAGACTTGGGTGGCGGGGGTGCTGTTCCTGCTGCTGATCCTCGCGTTGGCGATCACCCTGCCCGACACCTTCGGCGGAAGCCTGTCTGGCGGCACGCTGAGCAGGGTCGGCGACCGCGAGATCAAGGCGGGCGAAGTCCGTCAGGAACTCGACCGCGCCATCCGTAACGTCCTCATTCAGGAAAACCGCGTCGTCAGCCTTGAGGAAGCCGCCAACAACGGCATGGCCGAGCGCGAGTACCTGTCGCTCGAATACCGGAATACGATCCTGGCCTTCGCCGACAAGATGGGTATCCGCGCCAGCGCCGAAGCTCTCAAACCGTATCTGGAGCGCAGCCAGGTTCTCACCAACGCCTTTGGCCGGGTCGACATGGCGTCCCTTCGCGCCGAGGCCGACGATCGCCGCATGTCGGCTCGCGACTTCGAGGGCTTCCTCCAGGACTTCCTGACCCAGCGCTATGTCGAGGTTGCAGCCTTCAGCGCCATCAGCGTCCCTCAGGTCCTGTCCGAGCCGTTCATCCAGTATTTCGGCGAGACCCGCACGATTTCACTCGCGCGCCCGACGGATGCGACGCTACAAGGGGTCGCGCTGCCCACGGATGCGGACCTGCAGGCATGGTACGACCAGAACAAGGAGCGCTTCGCGCAACCCGAACGCCGCCGCATTTCCGCGCTGGTCTATACGCCCGACGACTTCATGGATCGCACGGGCTTCACGGATGAGCAGGTCCGCGCGCACTATGACACGCGCATCAAGGAATACTCGACGCCGGAAACGCGCGTGATCGTCGAATACAAGTCCGCCGACCGCAGCGTCGTGCAGGCTTTCGTCGATCTCGCGGCGCAGGGCATCGCCACTGAAGAAGCCCTCGCGCAGTCGCCCGGCATCGAAGTCGTCGAACGCACGGTGCAGCCCGAGCAGGTCGAGAATGCCGACTATCGCGGCGTGCTCTTCCAGATGGAGCCCGGCCGTATCGATGGCCGCGCGTTACAGCTGGCCGAAGGCGAGCCCTATTTCACGATGATGGTGAAGTCCGTCACGCCCGGCACGCCGACGCCGTTCGAGCAGGTTATGGACCAGGTCCGCCGCGACATGTCGCGGCCTGAAGCTTCGCGCCTGTATGAAGAATCCGGCGAGCCCTTCCGCGACGCAGCCGGCGGTCAGCCGCTGGAAGACATCGGCGCCCAGTTCGGCATCCCGGTGTTCAACCTCGCCGCCATCGACAGGCAGGGCCGCACCGCCAATGGCGACACGGCTCAGCTTCTCGCCGGCAACAACGATGCGATGGTCGACCTGTTCTCTCTTGCTCCGGGCCAGATGACGACCGTGTTCGAGGAAGAGAACAAGCGGTCGATGTTTCGTCTCGACGAGATCATCGCGCCTTACACGCCCGCTTTCGAGGACGTGAAGGATGAGGTGCGTCGCGGCGTGATGGCCGAGCGTCAGATCGCGGCGATGGAAAATGCCGCCACCGCCATGGTCGCCGCAGTCACGGGCGGCGCCGATTTCGCGAAAGCTGCGGTCGCCAACAAGCTGGAAACGGGCCCTGCCTTCGCCGTCACGCGCGGCGCCAGCCAGCAGATCGACCCCGGCATTGTCGCCGGCGTGTTCGAGCTGAAAGCCGGAGAAGCCGGCATCGTGCGCGCTTCGAACGGAGAAACGTGGGTGGCCCGTGTCGATGCTGTCGCCGATGCGACGCCCGAGGCGAGCGCCATGCTGCGCGTGCAGATGGCCCAACAGGTGAACCAGTCGCTGCAGCAGGATCTCGGAGAGGTCTTCCAGCGCGGCCTGCAGAAGGAAGTGGAGTTCCAGCGCAACGACGAAGCGATCCGGGCCTTCTTCCAGGGCCTGCGTCCACGGGACCCTGCGCAATGACAACGGGCTTGCCCCGGCTTCTCGTCAGGCGCCGGGTCGATGACACGGAATCGCCAGTCTCTGCGATGCTCAAGCTCAATCCGAATTCGGATGGGCTGGTGCTGTTCGAAAGCGTGGTCGGCGGAGAAACACGCGGCAGGTATTCCTTCATAGGCCTGTCGCCCGACCTCTGGTGGCGCGTCCGCGGCGGCAAGGCCGAAACCGCGCTCACCAGCGACTTCCGCGACGTGCTGTCGTCATCCACAGACGTCATGGGCTCGCTGCGCGCCTTCATCGACGTGTGCAAGGTCGATGGCCTGGGCGGCCTTCCCCCTATGGCGGCGGGCGCCTTCGGCTATCTCGGCTACGACATGGTTCGCTATGTCGAGCGCCTGCCCGAGCCCGAGCCCGATCCGAATGGCGTTCCCGAAGCGATGCTGATGCGTCCCGGCGTCGTGATGATCTTCGACGGCGTAAAACAGGAGATCATCCTCGCTGCCCCC
Source organism: uncultured Rhizobium sp. (assembly GCA_964529555.1). Taxonomy (GTDB): domain Bacteria; phylum Pseudomonadota; class Alphaproteobacteria; order Caulobacterales; family Hyphomonadaceae; genus UBA7672. Next base: position 44,514 of record CAZGWV010000006.1, on the reverse strand, counting down.
GAACGCGGCGGCGCCAAGGCGGCGCAAGCGAAGATCGATGCCATCGAAGCGGTGCTCGACCAGCCCATGCCGCCCTCGCGTCCGACCGAAGCGCCTGTCGAGAAGATCGACTTCGCCTCGAATACGACCAAGGCGCGTTATCTGGAGATGGTTGATAGAGCCAAGAGCTATATCCACGCCGGCGACATTTTCCAGGTCGTGCCGAGCCAGCGTTTTACAGCACCTTTCGAGCGCTCGCCCTTTGCATTCTATCGCGCGCTGCGCCGCCTGAACCCGTCGCCCTTCATGTTCTACGTGAACTTCGGCGGCTTCCAGATATCAGGATCGAGCCCCGAAATCCTCGTCCGCGTGCGCGACCGCGTCGTTACCGTCCGCCCGATCGCCGGCACCCTGCCGCGCGGCGCAACGCCGGAAGCGGATCAGGCCAACGCCGCGCGCCTGATCTCGGATCCGAAAGAGCGCGCCGAACACCTCATGCTGCTCGATCTTGGCCGCAACGATGTCGGCCGTGTCGCCGCGCGCGGCAGCGTGAAGGTCACCGAGAGCTTCACCATCGAACGCTACTCCCACGTCATGCACATCGTCTCGAACGTGCAGGGCGTGCTGAAGGATGGCGAGGACATGGTGTCCGCCCTCGCCGCAGGATTCCCGGCGGGCACGACCTCGGGCGCCCCCAAGATCCGCGCGATGGAAATCATCACCGAACTCGAACCCCACGCGCGCGGCGTCTATGCCGGCGGCGTCGGCTATTTTGGCGCGGGCGGCGACATGGACACCTGCATCGCGCTGCGCACCGCCGTATTCAAGGACGGCAAGATCCACGTTCAGGCAGGCGGCGGCGTCGTGTTCGACTCCAACCCCGAAAGCGAGTTCCAGGAGACCGTCCACAAGGCCAGCGCTCTCTTCCGCGCGGCCGAGGAAGCGGCCCGCTATGACAGAGGGAATCGCTGATGAAAGTCCTCCTCGTCGATAACTACGACAGTTTCACCTACAACCTCGTCCACTACCTCCAGGACGTATCGCCGGACGTCGACGTCGAAGTCGTGCGCAACGATGCGCTGACTGCGGAGGAAGCGCTCGCCAAGGGCGCCGACGCAATCGTGCTGTCGCCCGGTCCCTGCACGCCGGATGAAGCCGGCATCTGTCTGGACCTGATCCGCCAGGCGCCCGACGACATGCCGATCCTCGGCGTCTGCCTCGGACATCAGGCGATCGGTCAGGCGATGGGCGGCGTTGTCGAGGGCGCCAGGGAGATCGTTCATGGCAAGGTCTGGGATGTGAAGGTGCTCGGTGGAGAGTTGTTCGTGGGCGTGCCCGAGCAAGTCGGGGTCGTGCGCTATCACTCGCTGGCGGTCCGCCGGAACGGCATCCCGAACGTGCTGACGGTGGATGCGGAAACCGCCGACGGCGAAGTCATGGCGGTGAGCCACGCGACGCGCCCGGTATACGGTGTTCAGTTCCACCCCGAGTCCATCGGCTCGCAGCACGGCAAGACGATGCTCGCCAACTTCCTGCGCAAGGCGGGCCTCCGTTGAGCGAAGCTGTCAGGCTTGCCGCCGCGAAGCTGGCCGAGGGCGGCCGTCCTTCGCCTGAAGAGATGGCGGCGGCCTTCGAAGCCATTCTCGGCGGCGCGGCCGATCCCGTCTTGATCTCCGCTTTCCTGGTGGCGCTCAGGGTGCGCGGTGAAACCGCATCCGACATCGTGGCGGGCGCCCGTGTGATGCGGGCGAACGTGCGCACGGTGCAGGCGCCCGAGGGCGCAATCGACACATGCGGCACGGGCGGTCTTGGCTGGACATCGCTCAACACGTCAACGGCCGTTGCATTCGTGGCCGCCGGTGCAGGCGCCAAAGTCGCCAAGCACGGCAACCGCTCGAAGAGCAAGGCCGGCTCGGCCGATGTGCTCGAAGTGCTCGGCGTGAACCTGACCCCCTCGGACGACCAGATCGGCGCCAGCTTCCGCGACGCAGGTCTGGCCTTCATGTTCGCGCCCGCGCATCACGCCGCGATGAAGCATGTTGCGCCGGTTCGCGCGGCTCTCGGCATCCGCACGATCTTCAACATGCTTGGCCCTCTCGCCAATCCCGCTGGCGTGAAGCGCCAGGTGCTCGGCGTCTTCGGCGTCGAATGGGTCGATCCTTTCGCCCGTTCGCTTGCGGCGCTGGGAGCCGAACATGCGCTGGTCGTTCACGGCCTCGACGGTATGGACGAGATTTCAACGTCCGGCCCCACGCGGGTGACCGAACTGAAGGCGGGTGTCATGCGTACGATGGAGTTGACGCCTGAGTTTCTCGGCGTGCCCCGTGCAACGATCGATCAACTGCGTGGCGGTACTGCGTCCGAGAACGCAGAGGCGCTTCGTCAGGTTCTGGCGGGCGCCCCCGGCGCGTTCGCGGATCTCGTCGCGGTCAATGCCGGCGCCGCCATCATGGTGGCGGGCTTGGCCGGCGACATCACCGAAGGCATCGCGCTTGCCCGCAAGAGTATCGCGGACGGCCGCGCGATGGCCACGCTCGAAGCGCTGAAGGTTGCATCCAATGGCTGAACTGCCCGACAGGCTTAAGGCCATTCTCGACTACAAGGTGGATGAAGTCGCCGCGCTGCGCCGCGAGCGCTCGATGGAGTCGCTTCTGGCGGATGCCAGGACTGCGTCGAAGCCGCGGGGCTTTGCCAATGCGCTGCTGACCATCGCGGCGGCGGATGGCAACGCCCTGATCTGCGAAATGAAGCGCAAGAGCCCATCCGCCGGCGACATCAGTCCGGGGCGCGATCCGCTGGAAGTCGCCCGCGCCTACGAGGCCGGCGGCGCTGCGTGCATGTCCGTCCTGACGGACGGCCCGAGCTTTGGCGGATCGCTGGCCGACATGGCGGCCGTGCGCAACGCCGTCGCTATGCCGGTCCTGCGCAAGGATTTCATGGTCGATCCCCTCCAGATCGTGGAAGCCCGCGCCCACGGCGCCGACGCCATCCTGATCATCATGGCCGCCGTCGACGACGCCCTCGCCCGCGACCTGCACGCCACGGCGGACGAGCTTGGCATGTCTGTCCTGCTGGAAGCCCACGATGAGGCCGAGATGGTCCGGGCGCTGGGTCTTCCTTCCCCGCTGATGGGCGTCAACAACCGCGACCTGAAGCGCATGGCGACCGACCTCGCCGTCACCGAGCGCCTGGCGGACCTGATGCCGCCGGGGCGCCTGCTGATCTCGGAAAGCGGCGTCCGGGACCCCGCTGACATCTCTCGTCTGAGAGCGTGCGGCGCACGGGGCTTCCTGGTCGGCGAAAGCCTGATGCGGGCGGGAAATCCAATGGAATCCGTCCGGTTACTGGTCTCCGCCCGCTAGATACCGAACGTGCGGAATTGACCCATAACGTGAACGATAGTAGAACTATCTGCGACTCAGAGCTTCAAAAGGTCGTGGACAGCCATGTTGACCAAGAAACAGCGCGAACTCCTGCTGTTCATCAACGACAGGATCAAGGAGAGCGGCGTCTCCCCTTCGTTCGATGAAATGAAGGAGGCTCTGGACCTGGCGTCCAAGTCGGGAATCCACCGGCTGATCACGGCTCTGGAAGAGCGCGGCTTCCTCCGCCGCCTCGCTCACCGGGCCCGCGCCCTTGAGGTGCTGAAACTGCCCGAAAGTGCTGTTCCGCAGACCCCCGGTCGCGCGCCCTTCCGTCCCAGCGTGGTCGAAGGCGCCGGCGGCGCCCGGAAGGCTGTGGCCGTTGCCGCCCGGCCGACCATGATCCCGGTCATGGGCCGTATCGCCGCCGGTACTGCCATCGAGGCTATCGAGCATGAGACTCACCGCGTCGCGGCGCCTGACGACGAACTCGATCCCGATACGCATTTCGCTCTGGAAGTTCAGGGCGAGAGCATGATCAACGCCGGCATTCTCGATGGCGACACGGTCATCCTCAGGAAGACTGAGCATGCCGTCTCGGGCGATATCGTGGTTGCCCTGATCAATGAGGAAACTGCGACGCTCAAGCGCTTCCGCAAGAAGGGCGGCTCGATCGCGCTTGAAGCTGCGAACCCTGCCTTCGGCACGCAGATCTTCGGCCCGGACCGCGTTCGCATTCAGGGCAAGCTCGTGGCGCTGGTCCGCCGTTACCACTAGCCGCTATCTTTCGGCGGGTGGCCGCTTGCGGAAGAGCGGCTGCTCCCATGCCCGCTCGTGCGACTTGCGCGCAGGGTGAAGACTGAACCTTTGCCCATCGAAAACGATGGCCGCCCCGCCTGATCCCGCGAAGACGCACGGATCGATCTCGATGGCAGGCCCCGCGTCGCCGGGTGTAATGACAAGGCGGGCGGATGAAGGACATCCCGCGGTTGGCGCCGCGTCCACGGGCTTCACATCCGCCGCCCCTGTTGGCAACGCGATGCTGCACGCCTGTCCTTTGCCGGCGCAAGGCGATTTCTCCTTGGCGCCTCCTATGATCAGGGGATCGAGGCCGTTCTCCAGACGCCAGTCCGTGAGTTCAACCCACGCATTCTCCTGTTCCAGGAACACAGCGCCATCGTCGGAAACATAGCCAATCGCCTGCGGCGTGGTCAGCCAGACGTACACCGCCGCGGACGCAGGGATGATCGCAAACACGCGGCCCCGGCGCGCGAGAATGCAGAACAGCGCAATAGCAGCCGCAGCCAGCCCCATACCCACGCCATCGAGACGCGGCACGTCGATATCGGGCGATGACTCCGCCGAAAAATGCGCGATCAGCATAACGACTTCGAGGCTCTGCCCCATCAGCCAGAGCAGAGGCTCGTCCAGGCCGACAGTCGCCGCAACCGCCGCCAGCGCGGCTGCCGGGGTGGTCCAGAGCGTTATCACGGGCGTCGAGACTATGTTGGCCAGTACGCTGAACAACGCGGCACGATCGAAGTGATGCAGCGCGAAGGGAAGCGTCGCCAGCGATGCCGCCAGCGAAGTCGCTGAAGCTCCGACGACCCAGCCGCGCATGCGCCGCAGCAGGCCGGGCTGATCCGGGCGGCCCATGCGCGGCCAGATTTCGTAGAGCGCAATGAGCGCGCCCGAGGCGGCGAACGACATCTGGAAACCGGGCGTAACGACCGACTCCGGCTGGAACAGAACAACCACCCCCATCGATATGGCGAGCGAGCGCAACGAGATGGCAGGCCTGTCGAACAGCTTCGCGCCAAAACCGATCAGAGCAATGATGTATGCACGCTGGGTCGCTACCTCCATTCCCGATATCCCGAAATAGAGCGTGCAGGCGACAATCGCCGCAAACGCCGCCACGCGCACCGCTGGCATCCGCAGGGCGAGCGGCTCGAAGAACGGCCAGATGAAACGCGCGAGAAAGAACACGACACCGCCGACAAGGACCATGTGAACGCCGGAGATCGAAAGCAGGTGCGCAAGGCCGGACAATCTCAGCGCCTCATTGTCCCCCGGCGTGATGAAACTCCGATCGCCGGAGACCATCGCCGCTGCAATGCCGCCGCTCTTCTCGCCAGCCGCTTCATGGACATGCACCGCAATCGCGCGCCTTACCGCGCCCAGCCATTGGAAGGCTGCATCGGTCATCTCGGTGGGCGGCCGGATCGGCAGCGGCTCACAGCCCCCGGTCGAAAACCCGACGCCGCCCAGTTGCTGAAACCACGCATCCCGATGAAAGGCATAGTCGCCGGGCACGACAGGGCGCGGCGGCGGAGAGAGTATCGCGCGGCAGACCACGGCTCGGCCCGGATCGAACCCCAACTCTCCGCGAAAGCTGAAGCGCACAAAGTCGGGCGTCGCGGCAGGCGTCAGGCGCTCGATGGCGCGAACATCGATCCGCACGCGCCGGCTGCGCTCGCTGGCGTCGATCTCGGCGATGACGCCCTCGATGCGAACCGGCCCCATCTCCTCGCGCAGCACAGGCGCCGCTACCAGCTGGGTGCGCACCTGCCCGGCCAGCGCCCCTGCACCCACGGCCGCCAGCAGGGCGAAGGTGAGCGCCAGCAAGCCGCCCCCGCGCCGGCTCAGCCCCATCCAGCCCAGCAAGCCAATCGACAAGGCAGTTGCCCCGAGGCTCCAATGGGGCTCCGCCGAGGAGGTCATGTAGAGGGCGGCCCCGCCAGCCATGCCCAGCGGAAGGAAGAGCGGCCACCGCAACGCCTGATCCTGCAGCGCACCCCTCAAATAGCCGCCAAGCCCCCGGAAAAGGCCCGCCTCCCCCTGCGTCCCGGCAGCTCTTGCTTGGAGAGGGGCGGATGTGGTCTTCAGGGCGCGCGCTCCACAGCGGGGCCGCCAAACAAGCTGTGCTGGAACCTGATGACGGTCGTCACCCGCTTCGCCCCCTCGCCCACCGGCTACCTCCACATCGGAGGCGCCCGGACTGCCCTGTTCTGTTGGCTATATGCACGCGCGACAGGCGGCAAGTTCCTGCTGCGGATCGAGGACACCGACAAGGAACGCTCCACCCAGGCCGCCATCGACGCCATTCTGGACGGCCTGAACTGGCTGGGCCTCGGCGGAGACGAGCCGCCCGTCCTGCAATCGGGCCGGGCTGGCCGCCATGCCGAGGTCGCCCATGAACTGGTGAAGCGTGGCGCGGCCTATCATTGCCCCGTCACTGCCGGCGAACTTCAGGCCCGCCGCGACGAGGCTGAGGCGCTGCAAAAGAAGAAGGCTGCGGAAGGCTCGCTGTCTGCTGGCGACCAGGCCCGCATGGAAGATCTGCTAAAGCCCTTCCGCTCCCCCTGGCGCGATCCAGCCAAGCCGCTGCCGCCCGGCGCGCCAACCGTCGTACGCCTGCGCATGCCGGATACGGGCGAGCTGACGGTGAGTGATCACGTGCAGGGCACGGTCTCGCGGGCGTATGCCGATCTGGACGAACTGATCCTGCTGCGCTCCGACGGTACGCCTACTTACATGCTTGCCGTGGTGGTGGACGATCACGATATGGGCGTCACCCACGTCATCCGGGGCGACGATCATTTCCTCAACACGTTCCGGCAGCTGCCGATCTATACCGGCATGGGCTGGCCGCAGCCCGACTATGCGCATGTGCCGCTGATCCACGGGCCGGACGGCAAGAAACTCTCCAAGCGTCATGGCGCCACCGCGGTAGACGAGTACCGCGATGTGCTGGGCTATCTTCCCGAGGGCATGCGCAACTATCTG
>CAZGWV010000006.1:0-37284 GCA_964529555.1 uncultured Rhizobium sp. | reverse complement strand
AGACGAGTACCGCGATGTGCTGGGCTATCTTCCCGAGGGCATGCGCAACTATCTGCTGCGCCTTGGCTGGAGTCATGGCGACGACGAGATCATCCCGGATGATAAGGCCATCGAATGGTTCGGCCTCGACGGCCTGAACAAGGCCCCGGCCCGGCTGGATTTCGTGAAGCTCGACTCGGTCAACAAACACTACATGGCTCTGGCCGACGACGAGCGCCTGTTCGACCTCTGGAGCGCCCGGCCCGAGGCGCAGAAGCTGTCCCCCGCAGAGCTTGAGCGGATCCGCGCTGCCGTTCCACCCTTGAAGGCGCGCGCGGCGACTCTCGTCCAGTTCTCGGATCAGGCGCGTTTCCTTACCGAGCTTCGCCCCATAGCGCTCGAGGGGAAAGCCGCCACGCTCGTGAACGACGAAGCGAAGGCGCGGCTTTCGGCCCTGCTTGCTCTTCTGGAAGGGGTGAATGAATGGTCTGAGTTGGCCATCAAGGCTGCTCTCACGCATTATTGCGATCAAAACGGCATCAGCATGGGCAAAATCGGCCCTGTTTTGCGCGCCGTACTTACCGGAGGGGCGCCCGCCCCCGATATTGCTCTTGTGCTGGCCTTGCTAGGCCGTAATGAAGCTTTCGCGCGCATGAGGGATCATGCCCGTTCCGGGGGCTGACCGGCTGTAAGCCGAGGGAATTTAGGAGACTGCATCGATGCAGAACAAGGTGAAACCCAACGGCAAGGCGAGCATCACCGCCAACGGGCAGACAGTGGAGCTTCCGGTCTACTCCGGGACCGTCGGCCCCGACGTGATCGACATCGGCAAGCTGTACGCCCAGACCAATATGTTCACGCTGGATCCGGGGTTCACATCGACTGCCAGTTGCGAAAGCCAGATCACCTATATCGATGGCGACGCAGGCGTCCTGCTGCACCGCGGCTATCCGATCGACCAGCTGGCCGAGAAATCGAGCTTCCTCGAAGTCTGCTACCTGCTGCTGCACGGCGAGCTTCCCAACAGCGCCCAGGCGGACGAGTTCGACCGCACGATCACGCGCCACACAATGTTGCACGCGCAGTTCGACCGATTCTTCGAGGGCTTCCGGCGCGACGCCCACCCGATGGCCATAATGTGCGGCGCGGTCGGCGCGCTGTCGGCCTTCTATCATGACTCCACGAACGTGGATGACCCGCAGCAACGCAAGGTCGCCCAGCATCGCATGATTGCGAAGATGCCGACGATTGCCGCGCGCGCGTTCAAGTATCACGCCGGCCAGCCCTTCGTGTCGCCGCGCAATGAACTCGATTATGCGTCAAACTTCCTGCGCATGTCGTTCGCCGTGCCGGCCGAAGACTATCAGGTGAACCCGGTGCTGGCGAAGGCAATGGACCGCATCTTCATCCTGCACGCCGATCATGAGCAGAATGCCTCGACCTCGACCGTGCGTCTGGCTGGCTCGTCCGGCGCCAACCCGTTCGCATGCATCGCCGCCGGCATCGCATGCCTGTGGGGACCCGCGCACGGCGGCGCCAATGAAGCAGCGCTGCAGATGCTGCAGGAAATCGGCACGGTCGATAACGTGCGCAAGCACGTCGACAAGGTGAAGAACAAGGTGGACGGCGTCCGCCTCATGGGCTTCGGCCACCGCGTCTACAAGAACTACGATCCTCGCGCGACCGTGATGGCTCGCACCTGCAAGGAAGTTCTCAAGGAAGTCGGCATCAACGATCCGCTGCTCGAAGTCGCCATGGAACTCGAGCGGATAGCCCTGTCGGACGAGTACTTCATCGAGAAGAAGCTCTACCCGAACGTCGATTTCTATTCGGGCATCACGCTGAAGGCGATGGGCTTCCCGGTTTCGATGTTCACCGTACTGTTCGCGCTCGCGCGCACCGTGGGCTGGATCGCTCAGTGGGAAGAGATGACCACCGACAAGACCCAACGCATCGGCCGCCCGCGTCAGATCTACACCGGCGCGGCGCAACGCGACTACGTGCCGATGGGCCAACGCAAATAGCGTGCGGAACACTGCAAGCGGAATGGAAGGCGGTCCCACGGGCCGCCTTTCTTCGTTTCAGGACAATTTCAGGATCACATCGGCCGATATGTCTGCGGAGGAACGGCCGTCGCCGGTCATTACCCGGATGGCCTCGCGCTGAGCGACGCGCTGGCGTTCCAGCACACCCGGATCGGACAGTCTAAGCTCCGCTGCGGTGGCGACATTGCGCGTGTTGAAACGTGTCTGGATGAACTCAGGGATCACTTCGGCATTGGCTGCGACATTCACCAGAGCGGAGTATTTCGACTTGAACATGAACGCACGGAGCAAGCCCCACGTAATCCAGCCAAGCTTGTAGCCGGTCACCACCGCTGCGCCCTGCGCCGCCAGTTCAGTGGTGACGGTTCCCGAGCAGGCAATCGCAACGGTCATGGCTGCGTATGCGTCGGCCTTCTCGGCATCGTCTGTGATGAGGCGGATCGGAAATGACTGCGCAGCGGCAAGCGTCCGCACATCTTCGCTCACGCTTGGCGAGACCATGCACACAACCTGACGGCGTGTGTCTCGCTCGTGGACGAGCCGGGTCGCCTCCATCAGCGTCGGCGCCACGCGCCGCATCTCGGACTTCCGGCTGCCCGGCAACAGGCCAATGATCGGTGCATCCGCAGGAATGCCGTGGCGGGCGCGGAACGCGGCGCCATCGCCAACAGGCAGGCGGTGCAAGGCGGGGTTGCCGATTACTGTCGTGGGCAGGCCCCACTTCACATAGAAAGGCTGCTCGAAAGGATGGATGCACAACAGGTGGTCGACCCATTGCGCCAGCACGCGCGCCCTGCCCGGCCGCGTCGCCCAGACCTGAGGCCCGATCAACTTGATCCGCTTGGCCCGCAGGCCGCGCAGCTTGAGCGCCCGCGCCACACGCCACATGAATCCCCAGCTGTCGATCAGCACGACGCTGTCAGGATCGGCTGCAGCGATGACTGCCGCCACATCCTCCACGGCCTGCCTTACCCGGCCATAGGCCTTCAAGCCCTCGACGAGACCCAACACAGCAAGCCCCGACATGTCGACGTCGGAATGCGCACCGCGAGCCTTCATGCGCTCGCCGCCTATGCCGGAGATGCGGATGCCCGGCGACCGAGCGCGCAGCGCGTCGATAACATCGGCGCCGACGGCGTCGCCCGAGTCCTCGGCAGCGACCAGGAAAACGTGGGTCACGCGAGCTCCGCGGGCGTGAACCCATAGATGAATATGCCGACCGCATCCGCCGCGCTTGCCACAGCTTCCCGATCGACGATCAGCGCTGCGCCAGCTTCAACTGCGATCCCCGAAAGGCCGGCCCTGGCGACTCCTTCAACGGTACGAAGCCCGATGGTTGGGAGATCTATGCGACGTTCCTGCTGCGGCTTTGGCCGCTTCACCAGCACGCCACGACGCGCCTCAGGTGTGCCCCGTATCTCTGGCGCCAGATCGGGTATACGCGCCAGCATACGATCAGTGCCCTCCTGCGCCTCGACCGCAAGGATAAGCCCATCACAGGAAACAGCCCCCTGACCAATCTCAAGCGATCCTGAAATGGACGCGACCTCGGCAGCGCGGCGAATGTCGGACCAATGCTCCGCACCCGGAGACAGCCTTCCCAAAGGCCCCGAACGCACGCGCAGATCATCGAGCACATCGTCGGCGCCGATGATGCGGAAGCCAGCCTCCGCGAATACGTCCATCACCGCGCGCAGAAGCGCGTCGTCGCCCTTCTTGGCCGCGGCCAGAATACGGGGGAGCGAATGGATGCCCTTCAGGTCCAGTTTGAGCGTGCCGAAATCGGGTCGCTTGATCGTGCCGGCAAACACCATCTCCTCGCAGCCCTCCTGCCGCATGAGTTGGATCAGCTTGCCCAGCTGGCCCACCGAAAGCTGCACGCCGGCAAATTCGGACACGAGCTTCTCATCGGCAAAGCCGCTGAGCCCGACAACGAACGGATTGCGATCAGTCCGGCGCGCATGCTCCGCCACACGGCGCGGCAGGTCGCCGCCGCCTGCAACGATGGCGAGGCGAGAGGACGCCATCAGACCGCTCCCGGCGTGCAGAGCGGCCGCTTGTCGCCCGCGCGGATGAACGCCACGATACGCGCCACTTCCGGGATCGAACCATGGGTTTCATCGACCCGTGCGAGCCGATCCTCGAAATAGCCTTCGCCGTGGAACAGGTCGCGATAGACGCCGCGCAGGATGTGGATTGTGTCGCGCGTCGAACCGCGCCGCTTGAGGCCGACAATGTTAAGTCCGTCGAGGCGGCCGAAATTGTTGACCATGCCATATGGGATCACGTCGCCCACGACAGGCGCACAGCCGCCGATGAACGCGCCAAATCCCACGCGGCCGAGTTGATGGATGGCGGAATTGCCGCCGATGATCACCGCGTCCTCGATGACGGCGAGCCCGCCGCTCATGGCGTGCGTGGAGTAGATCACGCCGTTTCCGACGATGGCGTCGTGGCCTATATGCGCGTGGTTCATCAGCATGCACTTGTCGCCGATGACAGTCTCACCGCGCCCCTGGACGGTGCCGATATGCAGGACCGCGCTCTCGCGGATCAGATTGTCCGTGCCGATGATGAGCCTGGTGTCTTCGCGTTTGTACTTCGTATCCTGCGGCGCATGGCCGAGCGCGGCGAATGGATAGACGGTTGTGCGGTCGCCGATCGACGTCGAGCCGGCGACGGAGACATGCGATACCAGCCGCACGCCCTGTCCAAGCCGTGCGCGCGAGGAAACCGTGCAGAATGGCCCAATCTCGACGCCGTCGGAAAGCTCGGCGCCGCGTTCGACGATTGAGGTGGGATGAATGGTGACGGCCATGTGCTCCGGCGCCTCTGCCGGCCCGCCGGCTAGTCGTTTCTGGTGGAACGCTTTTGCGCTGACCGGGCCAGCCATGCAAGCTCGCGCAGCCACGACCGGATGGGTTTGGCGGGATAGCCTGCCCAGACCTCAGCTGCGGGCACATCGCCCAGCACGGCCGCCCCGGCGGCGATACGAGCGCCCGCCCCTATGGTGACGTGATCCTTGAGGCCGACCCGTCCGCCGAACTGGACCCCGTCGCCCACCTGGCTGGACCCCGAAACGCCCGCGAACGCAGCCATAACCACACGCGCGCCTATCCGGCAATTGTGCCCGATATGGCAGAGGTTATCGATGTGGCTGCCTTCGCCGATCGCCGTATCGTCGAGCAGGCCGCGGTCGATGCAGGAGTTGGCGCCGACGGAGACGCCATTCTGGATGATCACCCGGCCAAAATGCGGGGTCAGGCTGGCGCCCTCGTTCCCCGCCGCAAGGCCAAACCCCGCCTCGCCAACCACCACACCCGGATAGAGCCGCACGCCGTCGCCTATCAAGGCGCATCGGATACTGGCATTCGGTCCGATGACAGTCCGTGCGCCGATCTGCACGCCGGGGCCGATAACGGTATTCGCGCCGATCTCAACCGCAGGACCTATGGCGGCGTCGGGGCCGACAACGACTCCCGGCTCCAACCGGGCGGTAGGATCGATCTTTGCCGTTGGGTGGATCGCCGTCTGCCCCGCTTCAAGAACGCGAGCCTTGACCAATCGATCCGCCGCCTTCGCAAATGCTGCGCGAGGATGGCGCGTCTGGATGATCGTGGGCCCTGCAGCTATCCGGTCCACGCTCGCGGCTTGAGCCAGCACGATGCCTGCCTGCGCCGGGCTGATATCGTCAGGAAAGCCATCCTCGACGAAGCAGAGATCATCGGGACCGGCCCGATCGGCAGCCGCGGGCGACGTCACCATCCGCGCGGGGTCTCCGCGCGACACGGTAGCCCCGACAAGGGTTGCGATGTCCGAGGCGCTCAGTGGTGCGGAGAGCTTGTAGAACCTCGGATCGATCACAGCCCGGCCTTTTCCCAGTTACGGCTATCAGCCGCCGCCCGGAGGGGGCGCGGGATTGGCCGGCGGTTGCGGCAGGGCGGCCTGCAGCGCAGCGACGTTCGGCACGGTCGCATCGAGGCGCTGGATCACCTTCCTGGTGAGGTCCACCGCGTCCTTCACATACCAGGTCGAGGACACGCTGAGGACGAGATCCGCGCCGGCTTCCTTGGCGACGGCATCGACGGCCGGGCCGAGCACCTGCAGGAAGGCCATGTTGAAGCTTGTGTCGCGCTGTTCGAGGTTCTGGCTCAGCGCGTTCTGCTTCTGCATGAAGTCGGCGGCCTTGCGGTTGAGGCCTTCAACCCGCGCCTTGAGCGTCGGATTGGCGGCGATCGCCTCCGGCGTCAGCGACTCCACCTGCGGCTTCAGGGCGGCGCCTTCCGAGTCCAGTTCGGTCTTCAGCGTCTTGAGGCCGAGTTGATCGACGCCGGCAGCCGCGAAATTGTCGAGTGCAGCATTGAGCTCTTTGCCGATTTTGCTTTCCTGGCGCACCAGTTGCTCGTCGATAATGAAGACTTTCGTCTGGGCGAAAGCTGCGCCGGCCACGTTCGTCATACCGACGAAAAGAGCCGCCACGATGGCGAGTTTGCGGAACGTCATACGCTAGAACCTTGTGTTGGTTGCGAACCGGAACGACTCCGTCCGGTCATACTCTTCAGCGGCCAGAATCTTCGAGAAATCGAAGCGGATCGGGCCGAACGGCGAGTCCCACCCGATACTGATGCCGGCGCTGGCCCGCAGGCTGGCGCTGTCATCGACGCGGAAGGACTGGAAGGGGGTATCCAGTTTGCGGTCACGATCAGACTCGTCGAGGAGCCCCAGCGTGCCGGCTTCAAAGAAGAATGCTCCATCAAGCCCGAACTCTTCGGGAACATACGGCAGCGGGAAGGACAATTCCAAGGACCCAATTGCATATGCCTTGCCGCCTAGAGCGTTGTAAGGCTTCACTTGTACCGGCAACAGCTCTCCAGTCGCGCTGTCGCGCGAGGCCGTTTGGTACAACAGGCGGCCGGCTTCATCGACCTTCTGGGTCCCGTCGGTATTCAGCTGCGGAATGGTAAAGCTCGGCGGCGCGATGCCAACGTCGAGCGCCAGGGACTCGGTCTGGTACTCATACAGCACCTCACGCGGGCCAAGACCGGCGACGTCGAAGCCGCGGAACGAGTTGCCGCCCTTGAAGAAGCGGTCGTTGATCCGCACGCCCTCATCGCCCCAGCTCTCGATGTAGCCGGCCTCAAGACGCGCGCGCAGGCGCCAGCCCGGCGCGAAGCCGTGATAGACCGATCCCTCGAACTCGTTGCGCAGGTAATTCACATCGCCGCCAAGGCCGGCAATGTCCTGGCTGAAGTTCAGGTTGAACCCGCGCGTCGGCTCCAGATAGTCGTTCGTGCGGTTCATCGTCAGCGTGTAGCCGAACGATGACGTCAGGCGGTCCCCCTGTTGGTCGCACAGCGAGAGGCGAACGAAGCCGGTGGCAGTGCAGTTTGTGTATGTGGGCGATTGCGGATCGTCGTCGATCTTCAGGTTGTCGCTGCGCAGGCGGTAGCGCAGGTGCAGGCCGTCGCTGTCGGATAGCGGGAAGTGCAGACGGGCGCCGGCGCCGATGATGGAGTTCGAGAAACCCGCTATGTCGTAGAAGTCCGACTGCGTCATAAACACGTCGAGACCCGCCGCGAGGTTGCGGTCCTGGAATTTCGGCTCGGTGAAGCGGAATTCGAGATCCTGCTGGCGCGCGGTGGTCTGAATGCGGGCCGAGAGATACTGGCCGCGGCCACGGAAGTTGCGCTGCTGGGCGCTAACGCTGAACAGGAAGGCGTCCTGCGAGGAGAAGCCGGCGGAGAACGCCAGTTCGCCCGTGGCCTCTTCCTCGACCTTGACCTTCACGATTGTGCGGTCTGCGGTCGATCCCGGTTCGTCGGTCAGTTCGACCGTATTGGCCTTGAAGAAGCCCAGCGAGCGAATGCGGTTGCGGGCCTGGTCCAGCGAGGCCGGGTTGTACTGGTCGCCTTCGGCAAGACGAATTTCGCGGCGAACAACACGATCGAGGGTCTGCGTGTTGCCTTCGATGTCGATACGCTCGATGTAGACGCGCGCACCTTCATCGACATCGAACGTGATCCCGATCGTCTTGGCCACCGGGTCGCGGGTCTCGCGCGGACGGATCTGCACGTTGGCGTAGCCGGCGATGCCGGCGGCGAATGTGAGCGTATCGATGGCGTCCTGGATGCTCTCGGAACGGAACTGGTCGCCCGTCCGCATAGGCAGGAACAGCGCAAGCCGCTCGCCCGACAGCTTCTCCAGTTCGGTGTCGACCGAGAGCTCGCCGAAATTGTACTTCTCGCCCTCATCGATCGTAAATGTCAGGTAGAAGTCGCGGCGATCCGGCGTCAGCTCGGCGACCGACGAGATCACGCGGAAGTCTGCATAACCCGCATTGGTGTAGAACTCGGTCAGCTGCGAACGGTCGTACTCGACCTGGCCCGGATTGTAGTTGTCGGCCTGTTCGAAGAAGCGCCACCAGCGCGACTCCTTGGTCGTGATCTCTTCGCGCAGGCGGTCGTCGCTGAAGGCTTCGTTGCCGATGAAGTTGATCGAGCGGATGCCCGTGGTCGGGCCTTCGTCGATCGAGAAGATCAGGTCCGCGCGGTTCTGCGGCAGGACCTTGTATTGCGGCGTCACCGTCGCGGCGAAGCGGCCGGCGCGGCGGTAAACTTCCAGGATGCGCTGCACGTCCTGTTCGACGCGGCTGAGCGTGAAGGTCTGGCGGGGCTCGGCCTCGGTCTCTTCCTGGAGGCGCTCGGTCGTGACCGCGTTGTTACCTTCGAAGATGATCCGGTTGATGATCGGGTTCTCGAGCACCCGCACGATCAGGTCGCTTCCGCGGGTTTCCATCTGGATGTCCGCGAACAGTCCCGTCTCGCCAAGCGCGCGAACCGAAAGGCCGATGCGTTCTTCGTCGAACGCATCGCCCGGACGGACCAGGAGATAGGAAAGGACCGTCCGCGACTCGATACGCTGGTTACCCTCGACGAGGATACGGCCAATGATCTGCGGTTGCTGGGGCTGCTGTCCCCAGGCCTTGCCCGACGGGCTAATGTCTTGGGCGGCGGCTATCGCGCCAGCCGACGCAGTCAGCGCCAGGGCGCTCGCGAACCAAGACCGCATCACCTACCCCTTACACACTACGAACCGCCGGTGCGGCCTTGCTGGCCGTCTTAAGACAACATGACGCTGAAAATCTCAAGCGCTGGGCTTTTTTAGGGCCAATATTCTGCTTGCCGCCGGGGCCTACGGACCCAGCTCAGGGCTCCAAACCTCAACTTCCCCCGTCAAACCGGAAGAAGTCCTGCAGGGTGATAAGCAGCGCGAAACCGGCCAGACAGACAAGCCCTATTGTCAGTCCGGCGTTCTGAACACGTTCCGGCAGTGGTTTTCCGGTCGCGGCTTCGGCCAGGGTCATCACGACCGCCCCCCCGTCCAGCACCGGAATCGGCAGCAGGTTGAAGAAACCGATACCCACAGAAAGCATCGCCGCAAGCTGGAGAAGCATCCAGCCGAGCTGCGCCATCTTTTGGCCCAGATCCACATCCGGCTGGTTCATGGTCATCTGGGTGACGCCGCTGGTCAGGTGCAGAATTCCGACCGGGCCGGACAGCTTGTCGATGCCCTCCTTCCCCGTGATGAGGCGGCGCAGGACGTTCAGGGTCTGGCCGATGGAATCGGCGGTCCTCTGCGCCCCGTGCCCGATTGCCTCGAACGGGTTCAGGCCGCGCCATTGGGTGTCCCGCTCGTTCAGGCCGAGGCCGATACGCCCGACCTTCTGTTTCATGCGCAGGTCCTTGTCGACGATCTCACGCTCGATCGGTGTCGCCACAAGCGTCAGCTCGGCGCCGTCGCGGCGAACCAGATAGGTTACGGCTTCGCCCGAACTCAGCTGGGTCGTTTGGGTCACGTCCATCGACGTCGCAACCTTGCGGCCATTGGCCTGCAGCACCACGTCGCCGGGCAGGAATCCGGCTTGCTGCGCGGCGCCGCCGACTTCAACGGACGCGATGAAGACCTCTTTCGACTGCGGCACGCCATGCGCATAGCCAAACACGGCAAAGGCGCCGATGGCGAAGACGAAGTTGGCGAACGGCCCGCCCAACGAAACCGCAATCCGCTGCCACGGGCCAAGCGCCGTGTAGGGCTTGCCGAGCAGCACGCGGCCTTCGTGCAGGATTTCATGCCGCCCCGCCTGCTCCAGAGCCTGAGCCCCTGCTGCTGCGGCAGCTTCCTTGGTGTCCTGGGGAAGCTGGGCCTCGCCGACGAACTTCACGAAGCCGCCGAGCGGAATCCAGTTGATGCGCCAGCGCGTGCCGCGCTTGTCGCGAACTTCAAGGATCGGCTTGCCGAAACCGACGGCGAACGACTCTGCCGCCGCACCGAATATGCGCCCGACCCAGTAGTGCCCCAGTTCGTGGATCGTGATCACCAGCGAGATCACGAGCAGGAAGATCGGGGCGTAGGGCAGGATCCAGAGTATCATGTCCATATAGGTCGGCCTCGTAGAACGCGGTGGTGGTGGACCTAGGCAGCAAGCCTGAGCTTCTCGATCGTCCGCCGGCGCGCCCAGCGGTCAGTCTCGTAAACATCGTCGAACGTCGTCGGGGCGGCGTTCAGCGAAGCGCTTCCAAGGAACTCTTCAAGCACTTCGCCGGCAACCTGTGCTATCGTCAAGAATCCAATGCGTCGCTGCAAGAAGGCCGCCACGGCGACTTCATTGGCGCCGTTCAGCACGATTGGCGCGCCCCTGCCGGCCGAAACAGCCGTTCGTGACAGCCTTAACGCGGGGAAACGCTCCGTATCGGGCGGCTCGAAATCAAGCCTCCCTATCTTGGCCAGATCAAGGCGCTGGAGCCCCGGTAGCGGCATCCGGTCGGGCCAGGCCAGCGCATAGGAAATGGGGGTCCGCATGTCCGGCAGGCCCAGCTGCGCCAGCACGGAACCATCATCATAAGCGACAAGGCTATGGATAATCTGCTGGGGGTGGATCAGCACGTCGATGCGCTCCACCGGGGTGTCGAACAGGTAGGCCGCCTCGATCAACTCCAGACCCTTGTTCATCATGGTAGCGCTGTCGATGGATATCTTGGACCCCATGGCGAAATTGGGATGAGCGATCGCCTGCTCAGGCGTGACCGCCGCCATTTCCTGCTGAGTGGCCGACCGGAAGGGACCGCCGGATGACGTCAGGATCAGCTTCTCGACCCGCGCCGGGCGATCCAGCACCTGAAAGATCGCGTTGTGCTCGGAGTCGATGGGAAGGAAGCGGGCGCCGGAACGCTGCGCCTCGTCGCGCAGCAGAGGACCGGCGCAGACCATGCTTTCCTTGTTGGCGAGCGCCACGCGAGCGCCCTGCCTCACCGCTTCCAGCGTTGGCGGCAGGCCGGCGATGCCGACAATGCCCGCCACCACCACATCGGCGGGCCGCGCAGCGCTTTGGTTGATCGCATCCGAACCCGCAGCCGCTTCGACGCCCGTCCCTGCCAGCAGCGACTTGAGCAAGTCATAGCGGCTTTCGTCCGCGATGACCGCCAGTTCCGCGCGCGTGGCCTTTGCCGCGGCGGCGAGTGCTTCGGCGTTGGTGTTGGCCGTCAGGGCGACAACTTCGAATTCAGGCGCTCCTACGCCTTTCTCCGCAATCACCGACAGCGCGGATTCACCCACCGAGCCGGTGGCGCCGAGGATCGAGACTCGTGTTGGTTTGCCCATCAGCCTGCGGCTCCGCCAAAACCAGGCGCCAGTTGCGGGAAGTAGCGCAGGATCAGCGCAACGGCGACTGATGCCGCCATCAAGCCGTCCAGCCGGTCCAGAATGCCGCCATGGCCGGGAACGAAACCCGACGTATCCTTGACGCCGTAGAGCCGCTTGAACCGCGATTCCAGCAGGTCGCCACACTGGCCGATGATCGAGACGCTGACGCCGAACAGCAGCCAGTGAATGAAATCCCCGCCGCCGCCCCGCGCAACCGCAGCGCCCGCAAGGCCAGCGCACACGACCGCGCCGATGGCGCCCGTCCAGGTCTTGTTAGGGCTGTCGCGTGGGCTCAGCAGCGGACCGCCAAACCCCCTGCCCGCGAAATACGCCGCCACATCCGTCGTCCAGACGATGGCGAGCACTGCGAGCAGGAAGAGTTGCCCGTTAGGCGGAACCTCCCTGATCCAGATGAAGCATCCGAATGGCAGGCAGGTGTAAATGGCCCCGAAGGCCACCGAACTCACCGACGCCTTGCCGGCAGCGGCCACAGCGCAAGCCACGGCGCAACCGATCAGCCCCGCAATTGCGACGATCTCCAACCCGCCAGCGGCAAGAAACACGGCGGCGACTGACGTTGTCGCCAGCACCGCAACCAGCGCTGCCGTAACCCAGAGCTGCTTCGACTGCGACGCCATCCGCGTCCATTCGAACGCCGCCAGAATTCCGCAGCCGGCAGTCGCCAACGCAAGCGCGATGCCGCCGGTGAAGACAGCCCACAGGCCAAGCGGACCAAGGATGACGGCCGACGCAACGCGGAGAAGGATTTCCCTCCGTCCGCGCCGGCGGCGCGCCGCCTCAGGCGCCGAGGCCGCCAAATCGTCTGTCACGGCGTCGGAACGCATCTATCGCCTTCTCGAGGCTTTCGCGGGTGAAGTCTGGCCACCAGATGTCCATGAACATGAGTTCGGCGTAGGCCCCGCTCCACAGCAGGAAGTTGCTGAGGCGGAGTTCGCCGCTGGTTCTGATGAGAAGATCGGGGTCGGGCGAGTCCGCCGTCCACATGGCGCGGCTGATCATGGCTTCGGTCACGTCGGACGCCTTGAGACGGCCCGCCTCGACTTCCGCCGCGATCGTCTGCGTCGCGGCGACGATCTCGCCACGGCCGCCATAATTGAATGCGATATTGAGCGTGAGGCGTGTGTTTTCGCACGTCTTCTCGACGGCCTCGTCGATCAGGCCGAGGATTTCCTCGCTTAGCCCCTCACGCGAGCCGATGATACGGATGCGCACGCCGTCGCGGTGGAGGCGCGCAAGGTCGCGGCGCACGAACACGCGCAGCAGGTCGAACAGCGCGTCGATCTCGGCTGGCGGACGGTTCCAGTTCTCGGTCGAGAAAGCATAGACGCTGAGATGGGTCAGGCCGAGATCGCGGCTTGCCTCCACAGCGCGGCGCAGCGCCTCGACGCCTTCCTTGTGGCCGAGCGCGCGCGGCAATCCTCTCGCCTTCGCCCAGCGGCCATTGCCATCCATGATGATCGCGACGTGGCGCGGCGGCGCGCGCAGCGTTGCAACGTCACCGGGAATGGCGGCGTCTGGCAGGGCCGGGGCTGAGGATTTCGGCTCGCTCACACCTGCATGATCTCTTCGGATTTGTGTTTGAGCGCCTCGTCGATCATCGAGATGTGCTTGTCGGTCGCCTTCTGGACGTCGTTCGATCGGCCTTTGACCTGATCCTCACTGAGATCGCCGGCCTTCTCCATGCGCTTCAGCAGATCCATGCCGTCACGACGCACGTTGCGCACGGCGACACGGGCGCTCTCCGCGAACTGGCCAGCCAGCTTCTGCAGATCCTTGCGGCGCTCCTCGCTCAGCGGCGGGATCGGGATACGCAGCGTCTGGCCGTCCATGATCGGGTTCAGACCCAGCGGCGCTTCCCGGATCGCACGATCCGTCGCCCCGACCACTGACTTGTCCCACACGCTGACGCTGAGCATGCGCGCGTCGGACGCCGTAACCGACGCCACCTGGTTCAGCGGGGTGGGCGCCCCGTAAGCCATCACCGTGATGCTATCGAGCAGGTGGATCGATGCGCGGCCCGTGCGCAGACCGGAGAACTCGGTCTTGAGCGACGCGATCGCGCCGTCCATCCGCTTTTCGATTGCCTTGATGTCGAATGTCTCGGGCATTGCCTGCCACTCCTACTTTTTCTTCTTGCCGCCGATGACGGTCGAGACGCCCTGGCCGGTGAGCACATTGGCAAGGCCGCCCTTGTCGCGGATGCGGAACACAACGATCGGAATCCTGTTTTCCTTGAGAAGGCTGATGGCCGTCGCGTCCATCACCTTCAACTCCTTCGAGAGCACTTCCATATAGTCGAGCGTATCGAAGCGCGTGGCGTCGAGATCCACCTTGGGGTCGGCGGTGTAGACGCCATCGACCTGTGTGCCCTTCAGCATCGCGTCGCAGTTCATCTCGGCCGCGCGCAGCGCAGCGCCCGTATCCGTCGTGAAGAAGGGATTGCCGGTGCCCGCCGCAAAGATCACGACGCGGCCTTTTTCCATGTGGCGGATGGCGCGACGGCGGATAAAGGGCTCGGCGATCGACATCATCGGGATGCCCGACTGCACACGAGTCGGCACGCCGATGTTCTCGAGCGCGTTCTGCATCACCAGCGCGTTCATAACGGTGGCAAGCATGCCCATATGGTCTGCCTGCGCGCGCTCCATGCCGGCGTCCACACCCCACTTGCCGCGCCAGATATTGCCGCCGCCGATGACGAGGCAGATTTCGACGCCCAGCGCGATCCCGGACTTGATCTCTTCAGCGTATTTGACGACGGCGGGAACATCGATGCCATAGCCCTGGTCGCCCATCAGGGCTTCGCCCGAAATCTTCAGGAGAACCCTCTTGTAGGGAAGGCTGGGCGCTTCCGGCATCGTTTATCCTTCTGCAGTTGCCCCTTGCGGTGGCGGCCCGGCGCAGGAAACGCCGGGCCGCCCAAATTCTACCCGCGATTTCGCGGATTCCGCAAAGGCTTTAGTCTTTGGGCTTCATCGATGCGACTTCAGCCGCAAAGTCGTCCTTGGGCTTTTCGATGCCCTCACCGACTTCGAACTTCAGGAAACCCTTCAGTTTGACCGGAGCGCCCATGTTCTTGCCGGCGTTTTCGATGAACTTACCGACGGTGACATCGGGATCCATCACGAACGCCTGCTCCACCAGGACGGACTCCTGGTAGAATTTGCGGATACGGCCTTCGACCATCTTCTCGATGACGTTGGCCGGCTTGCCAGACTCGGCGGCCTGAGCCGTCAGGATCTGGCGTTCCTTTTCGACCACGTTCGGGTCGAGTTCGTCCGTCGTCGCGGCCAGCGGCTTCATGGAAGCGATGTGCATCGCAACCTTGCGGCCAAGGTCCGTGAGACGCGGCGCGTCGCCGGGCGATTCGAGAGCGACGAGCACGCCGATCTTGCCCATGCCGTCAGCGGCCTGGTTGTGAATGTAGGTCGCGACCACACCTTCGTTGACGGAAATCGCGGCCGCGCGGCGCAGCGTCATGTTTTCACCGATGGTGGCGACGAGGTTCTGCAGCATCTGGTTCACAGTTCCCGAGCCGTCCGGCGCGGCGGCATGAGCAACCTTCAGAACGTCGCCATCGTTGGCGAGCGCCACGTCGGCAATGGCGCGCACGGCGTTCTGGAAATGCTCGTTGCGGGCCACGAAGTCCGTCTCGGAGTTGACCTCCACCAGAGCCGCGGATTTGCCGTTCGTGGAGACGCCGATCAGCCCCTCGGCCGCGACGCGGTCAGCCTTCTTGGCAGCCTTCAGGATGCCCTTCTCGCGCAGCCAGTCGGCCGACGCTTCGATATCGCCGTTGTTCTCGACGAGGGCCTTCTTGGCATCCATCATGCCCGCGCCAGTTTTGTCGCGCAGCTGTTTGACCAGCGCGGCAGTAATCTCAGCCATTGTATCCTCCTGGATTTCGTATCGGCCCGAAAACGCCGGGAGCCGTTGCTCCAGGACGCATTTTCGAGCCGCTTGTAACGGGTTCCCGGCCTACGCCTGCAGGCCGGGGCCGAACCCGCCGGCAGATGGTTATCCGCCGGCGGTCCTGCAATGCCTCAGGCCTGCGCTTCGGCTTCCGCCGTAGCGGCCAGCGCCGGCTCGTTCACGACCGCGGCAGCGCCTGGATCGATGCCGGCCGCCATCGAGGATTCCGACAGACCGTCCAGCACAGCGTCCGCAATCAGGTTGCAGTACAGCTGGATGGCGCGCTGCGCGTCATCGTTGCCGGGGATCGGGAAGTCGACTTCCTGCGGATCGCAGTTGGTGTCGATGATGGCCACGACCGGGATGCCCAGCTTGCGGGCTTCCTTGACGGCGATCGACTCCTTGTTGGTGTCGATCACGAACATCAGGTCCGGCAGGCCGCCCATGTTGCGGATACCGCCGAGAACGCGCTGCAGCTTTTGCTGTTCGCGTTGACGGCCGAGAAGTTCTTTCTTGGTGAGGCCCGTATCGCCGCCAGCTTGCAGCGTATCGTCGAGCTCGCGCAGGCGCTTGATCGAGTTGGACACGGTGGCCCAGTTGGTGAGCGTGCCGCCCAGCCAGCGATCGTTCATGTAGTACTGGGCGCAACGGCCGGCCGCTTCCGCGACCGACTCGGCGGCCTGGCGCTTCGTGCCGACGAACAGCACGCGCCCGCCCTTGGCGGCCGTCTCACGCACCTTCACCAGAGCCTGGTGAAGCAGCGGAACGGTTTGCGAAAGATCGAGAATGTGAATGCCGGAACGGGCGCCGAAGATGAAAGGCTTCATCTTGGGGTTCCAGCGGTGAACCTGGTGGCCGAAATGGGCGCCAGCTTCGAGCAATTGGCGCATAGAGAAGTCGGGCAGTGCCATGTAGTCTCCTGATCCGGTTGGCCGCCGCGGACAGAACAGGCTTGCGCCCGCACCGGAATGGGTCCGCGTGTCGGAATGGTGCGGCGTATAAGCGGGATTCACCCAGCGGGCAAGTCCGGCCGTCGGGATGAAGATTGTCACATAAAATCAAGGATCAAGCTGCGGCTGGCCGCACCTGATTGACCCCCGGAACTGACTTGAACGCCTGCATGGCTCCGAAATCGACCGGAAAACGCCCATCCAGCTCGACCGTAACCACCCGGTCACCCTCAACCGGGATCTCCAGCCGGATAGCCCCTCGCGGCCCGCTGGACGGTCCATTCTGCAGTGCCGTCGCCACCTGCGCGATCCGCTCCAGGGGCGCGTCGGCGCTCAGGCGTACGAGCAGCGTCTCGTGATGACCGATCGAGGCCTTGCTCAGTTCCTTCACGCTGTCCATCGAGAAGCGGAGTTCCTCATCCACCTTCCGCACGCGCACCTTGCAGATCACGCGCTGGCCCACCTCCAGCGTGTCCCGCGAATTCTGCAGAAGCTCGTCGTTGACGAACAACTCGTATTCGCCTGACGGATCCGACAGCGTAACGATAGCGAACTTTCCGCCCGCCTTCGCCGGCTTCTCCACGCGCGCGCGCACGACGCCGATCATCTCCAGCGATTGCCGATCCTGTCCCACAATCTCCTTCTCGACCGATAGCGTGATGCGCGCACGCATCGATCCGGTGAGCAGGTCATCCAGCGGGTGGCCGGAGAGAAAGAAGCCGATGCTCGCCAACTCGTTGTCCAACCGCTCGGACTCGCCCCAGCCTGAAACCTCGGGGAGTTTGAGCCGTTGCGGAGGTTCATCCGCGAACAAGTTGACCTGATTGGAATTGCGCTGTTCGTCGGCTGCGGAAGCGACAGCGGACAGCATCGGGGCGGCGGCAAAGGCCCTGGCCCGGTTCGGCTCGACGGGCGCGAAGGCGCCACCCTTCGCCAGCGCCTCGAAGCAACGCCGGTTCACCAGGCGCGCGTCAACGCGCTCAGCAAAGTCCTGAAGGTCCCCGAATTCGCCCGACTTCGCGCGCGCTTCCTCGACCGACAGCATGGCCGGCTTGCCCACGCCCTTGATGGCGCCGAGCGCATACCGCACGGCGCCGTCTTCCACCGTGAAGTCCGCGCCCGAATGATTGATATCCGGCGGGCGAACCTCGATGCCCATGCGCCGCGCCTCCTGGAAGAACACGGCGAGCTTGTCCGTGTTGCCCATGTCGAGGCTCATCGAGGCGGCAAGGAACTCCACCGGATGGTTCGCCTTCAGCCAGGCGGTCTGGTAGGTCAGCAGCGCGTAGGGCGCGGAGTGCGATTTGTTGAAGCCGTAGTCCGCGAACTTCGCGCAAGCCTCGAACGTCAGATCGGCGTCGGCCTGCGAAATCTTGTTCGCCAGCGCGCCCTCCATGAAGCGCACGCGCTGCTTGTCCATCTCCGCGCGGATCTTCTTGCCCATCGCGCGCCGAAGCATGTCGGCTTCGCCGAACGAATAGCCGGCCATGTCCCGCGCGATCTGCATCACCTGTTCCTGATAGGTGATGATGCCGAACGTCGGCTCCAGGATCGGCTTCAGCCACGGCGTCAGCGCGTCGCTGTAATAGGTCGTCTCCTCCAGCCCTTTCTTGCGGCTGCAATAGACCGGAATGTTCGCCATCGGGCCCGGACGATACAGCGCGACCAGCACGATAAGGTCCTCGAAACGGTCGGGAACCATATCCACGAGCGCACGGCGCATGCCCTGGCTCTCGACCTGGAACACGCCGATGACATCGCCCTTCTGGAGCATTTCGTAGGTCTTCGCGTCGTCCAGCGGCAAACGGGCAAGATCCACCGTCACCCCCTTGTCCGCGATCATCTTGATCGCGCGGTCGATCACAGTCAGCGTCTTGAGGCCGAGGAAGTCGAACTTCACGAGACCGGCAGCCTCGGCCCACTTCATGTTGAAC
Organism: uncultured Rhizobium sp.; assembly: GCA_964529555.1. Lineage (GTDB taxonomy): Bacteria > Pseudomonadota > Alphaproteobacteria > Caulobacterales > Hyphomonadaceae > UBA7672. The sequence goes on along the minus strand of CAZGWV010000006.1, from coordinate 18,744 downwards.
TGGCTGGCCGGGATGTCAGATTTCGGATCGCGGTAGAGTGCGACGAGATCGACCAGCGGCCGGTCCCCGATCACGATTCCCGCCGCGTGGGTCGATGCGTTACGGTAGAGCCCCTCAAGCTGCTGGGCGGTGTTGAACAGATCCGCGACCTCTTCCTCCGCCTCGATAGCTTCATCGAGCTTGGGCTCCATCTCCCGCGCTTCCGCCAGCGTGGGAGGCTTGGCGGGATTGAACGGCACGAGTTTGGCGAGCTTGTCGACCTGGTGGAATGGCAGCTGCAGCACACGGCCAACGTCGCGCAGCACGGCGCGCGCCTGCAGCGTGCCGAAGGTGATAATCTGCGAGACGCGCTCCGAGCCGTACTTCTCACGCACATACTCGATGACTTCGCCCCGCCGTTCCTGGCAGAAATCGACATCGAAGTCGGGCATCGAGACGCGCTCGGGGTTCAGGAAACGCTCGAACAGCAGGCCAAATCGGATGGGATCGAGGTCGGTGATCGTCAGCACCCAGGCGACCAGCGAACCGGCGCCCGATCCCCTGCCCGGTCCGACCGGAATGTCATGGGCCTTCGCCCACTTGATGAAGTCCGACACGATCAGGAAGTAGCCGGGAAAACCCATCCTCTCGATGATGCCGATCTCGTATGCGAGGCGCTCCTCGTAGACCGAAAGTTCAGCTGCGGGCTGGACAACCTTCAGGCGCTCCCTGAGGCCCGCTTCGGCCTGCGCCTTCAACTCCGCCGCCTCGTTGCGCCCACGTTTGGTGTCGAATGGAGGCAGGATCGGCTTGTGTTTGCGCGGCCGGAACGCACACCGCTGTGCAATCTCCACCGTGGAGGCCAGCGCTTCAGGAAGATCGGCAAAAGTCGCCGCCATCTCAGCAGGCGATTTCAGAAACTGCTGCGGCGATGCGCGCGGGCGATCCGCCTGGCTGACGTAAGCCGAGTTCGCGATGCACATCAGCACGTCATGAATGGGATGCTGGTCCTGCTTCTGAAAGCGCACATCGTTCGTCGCGACCAGCGGCAGCCCAAGCTCATAGGCGAGATCGACCAGCACGCCTTCGGCAGCGGCTTCTTCCGGCCTGCCGTGGCGTTGCAGTTCGACATAGAGCCGGCCAGCGAATGCGCCCTGCAGATCCTTCAACCGCGCCCGAACTTCATCGACCCGCCCCGCCGCAGCGCGGCGGTTGAGCAAGCCGTCGGCGCCGCCTGTCAGGCAGATCAACCCGCCGGCATGTTCCAGCAACGTCGCAAGCGATATCTCCCGGCCATTGCTCGCCGGCGTCAGAAACGACTCCGACGAGAGCTTCATCAGATTCTTGTACCCGGCCTCGTTCTGCGCCAGCAGCGCCAGCTTGCCCCGCTCGCCGGTGACGCCCGGCTCCAGCACCTCGACCGTCAGGCCGGTGATCGACTGGACGCCAGCATCGCTCAGACTCTCGGCCAGTTCCAGCGCCGCGAACAGGTTATCGTCGGTCACGCCAACGGCAGGCACGCCATTATTGCCTGCCCACTTCGCAAGATCCTTCGGACGGATCATGCTCTGCAACAGCGACAGCGCCGTGCGCACGCGCAGGTGGATGAAACCCGGTGTCTCTGGTGTGGTCACGCCGGTCTCCGCTATCCGCGCTGGACACGCCGAGCCTAGACCGAGTCGGCCCCCGCCCGTGGGGGGGCTGCCTCAAGACGTCCTTCCTGAAGGGAGAGGACGCGGTCCATATAGCTCGTGAGTTCCACGTTATGGGTGGCCACGAGAACCGCCACCCCTTCCTGCTTCGCGATGTCGAAAAGGTTCTGGAAAACCACGCGCGAAGTTGTGGGATCGAGGTTCCCCGTGGGCTCGTCCGCGATGAGCACCTTGGGCTTGTTGGCGAGCGAGCGTGCGATCGCCACGCGCTGCTGCTCGCCGCCGGAAAGCTGGCCGGGGCGGTGATGGTCCCGCTCCTTGAGGCCCATCATGCGCAGCAATTCCTGCGCCCGCTTGCGCGCCCGCGAGCGCGACACGCCGTTGATCATCAGCGGCGCCGCCACATTGTCGACCGCATTCATTTCCGGGAGCAGGTGGTGGAACTGATACACGAAACCAAGATCGAGCCGCCGCGCCATCGTTCGCGCGGAGTCGGACATCGAAAGCGCGTCCCTGCCGCCGAAGGTCACTGTACCCGCGTCCGGCGTTTCCAGCAGGCCCGCCACATGCAAAAGCGAAGACTTGCCTGAGCCCGATGGTCCGATCAGCCCCGCCATCTCGCCGGGATACAGATCGAGATCCACGCCGCGCAGAACGTGCAGCGTCTTGTCGCCCGATTTGTACCGGCGCTCCACCCCGCGAAGCGAGAGCACGGGCGTCCTGGTTTCGGCGCCTGTATCCGTCATCATTCGAACCTCAGCGCTTCAACCGGGTTCAGCCGCGCCGCCCACATCGACGGGATGATCGACATCACCAGCGTGACGATGAACGCCATGCCGCCAACCCACGCCACTTCGTCCCACTCCAGCTTCGCCGGCAGCGAATCCAGCTGGTAGATGTCGGCCGGGAATATCTCGACGTTGAACACCCATTCGACGAAATGCTGGATCGGCGCGATGTAGATTGCGCACAGGACGCCGAGCAAAACGCCCGTCCCGACGCCAACCATGCCCAGCACCGTGCCTGTCATCATAAAGATGCGGACCACGCCCGCGCGCGTCGCCCCGATCGTGCGCAGGATCGCGATATCGCGCGCCTTGTTCTTCACCAGCATCAGCACGCCCGTGATGATGTTGAGCGCCGTGATCACCACGACGATAAACAGGATCAGCCGCATCACGTTCCGCTCGACGACGAGCGCAGTCACATAGGTCGCGTTGCGCTTGATCCAGCTTTGCACACGATAAGGAATGGTCGGCTGAATCTCGTCGGCCAGGACATCCGCAGCATTGGGATCGTCCAGCCGGACGCCGACGATCGGATAGCCATCGTCATATCCGAACAGGTTCTTGGATGCTTCGATCGGCAGAAACACCACCATGCGGTCGAACCGCTCGTTGCCGACATGGTAGATCGCGCTGACCGTGTAGGTAATCGTGCGCGGGGAACGTCCCGCCGGCGTGCTCGGGCCATTCGGCTGCGTGATCTTGACCTTCGAGCCCACGCCAAGACCCAGCATGTAGGCAAACGTGTCGCCCATCACGATGTCGGTCGATAGCGCACCGCCATCGCCAAAGCGATCGAGCGATCCATGCCCCACCGGCGTGCTGGGCCAAGGCTCATTCGGATTGGCCGCCGCCGCCTGCCCGTCGGCAATACTCTTGGAAATGAGCGCATTGGCGCGCAGGTCTTCCGGGCGGATGCCGCGCACCTGGATACCCTCGCTGCGTCCATTGGCCGAGGCAAGGCCAACGCCTTCATGCATCGGCTCGACGCTGACCACGCCGGGCTTGAGGCGCACGTCTTCCATGATCTTGTCGACGACCGGCTGCGGCGCGCCGCGCGTGTCGATGAATACGTGCGGCTCGAACCCGACGATCTTGGAGATCAGTTCGAGCCGGAACCCGTTCATGATCGACATGGTGAGGATCAGCGCCCAGACGCCGAGCGTGATGCCGATCACCGACACAACCGAGATGAAGGCAAGCCCGCCATGCTCGCGCTTGGCGCCCAGATAGCGCATCGCCAGCATGCGTTCGAAAGGCCCGAACGGCCTCTCGGTAATGCGCTTGTCCGAGGCTGCCGCCATCCGCCTCAAACCTTCCTGTTCGCAAGCACGCGGTTGGTCGCGGCCTCGAGCGTCATCTCTTCCGTCACGCCCGATTTGCGATTGCGCAACTCGACCACGCCGGCTTTCAGCCCCTTGGGCCCGATCACGATCAGCTCCGGCACCCCGGTCAACTCCATGGTGGAGAATTTGGCGCCGGGCCGCTCTGCGGTGTCGTCGTACAGCGCATCGACGCCGGCCTTGATCAACTGGCCGTAAGCAGTCTCGCAAGCCGCAGAAACGTCCGCATCGTCCGCCCGCAGGCTCACGACAGCAACTTCGAACGGAGCGACGGCCGCCGGCCAGATAACGCCCCTCTCGTCATGGCTCGCCTCGATGATCGCGCCTACCAGACGCGACACGCCAACGCCATAGGAGCCCATGTGCGCCGGAACCTGCTTGCCGTCGGGACCCGTGATCATCGCATTCATCGGCGCGGAGTACTTCGTGCCGAAATAGAAGATGTGGCCAACCTCGATGCCGCGCGCGGACAGCTTCTTGTCTTCGGGCAGCGCGTCGAATGCCGGCGCGTCATGCATCTCTTCGGTCGCCGCATAGAGCGAGGTGCGCGCGTCCACATGCGGCTGCAGGTCGCCATACCAGTCAACGTCGGGGCCCGGCGCGCCCATCTCCACGAGATCGCGATGGCAGAACACCTGGCTCTCGCCCGTCTCGGCCAGCACGATGAATTCGTGGCTGAGGTCTCCGCCAATGGGGCCGGTGTCCGCGCGCATCGGCACGGCCTTGAGACCCATCCGCGCGAACAGGTTCAGATAGGCCACGAACATCCGGTTGTAGGCCCGCCGCGCGCCCGCCTCGTCGAGATCGAACGAGTATGCGTCCTTCATCAGAAACTCGCGGCCCCGCATCACGCCAAAGCGCGGACGCCGCTCGTCGCGGAATTTCCATTGCTGGTGATAGAGGTTGAGCGGCAGGTCCTTGTAGCTCTTCACGTACGCGCGGAAGATCTCGGTGATCATTTCCTCGTTCGTGGGCCCGTACAGCAGTTCTCGCTCATGCCTGTCCGTGATCCGCAGCATCTCGGGGCCATATGCGTCGTAACGGCCAGACTCGCGCCACAGGTCAGCCAGCTGCAGCGTCGGCATCAGCAACTCGACGGCGCCCGCGCGATCCATCTCCTCGCGAACGATCTTCTCGACCTTCTTGAGCACGCGGAAACCCAGCGGCAGCCACGCATATATCCCAGCCGCTTCCTGGCGGATCATGCCCGCACGCAGCATCAGCTGATGCGAAATGATCTGCGCATCAGCAGGCGCTTCCTTGAGCGCAGGAAGGAAATAGCGGGAAAGGCGCATTGTAGATCCTGGAAAACGGCAGTCGATACAGGCTGATAGCCGTCCAATGACGCCCACGCAATGAGGCCAAAACGCGGCTAGCTGCTTGAAATCATGAAATCCAGCCAGCGCATATGGAGTGCGAGACCGATAAGGAAAGTCGTCAGGGCGGCTCCCACGGAGGGTATCAACAGCTTGGCCGTCCACGAGACCCGCTGGGGCGCGCCGCCCTCCGTGCCGGGAGTCACCGCTCCCGACTCACGCTGGCTGGTCTGCCCCGCCGACAGGGTCGGCAGGAAGATCAGCCACCAGGTGGCCGTGTAAACGACGATCCCTTCGAAAATACCCATGCCGGCAACCTAGTGATGGCCCTTCGGCGTTTCCATGAGTTCGATCAGCACACCGTCCGAATCCTTCGGGTGAACAAAGATCACCAGTGTCCCGTGCGCCCCGATCCGGGGCTCTCCCAGCACCTTGGCGCCCTTGGCTTCCATTTCGGCCTTGGCGGCATGGATTTCTGGAACCTCGAAGCAGACATGGTGCTGCCCGCCCTTGGGGTTCTTTTCGAGGAAGTTGATGATCGGCGACTTCTCGCCCAGCGGCTCGATGATCTCGAGCTGCGTGTTCGGCAGGTTCACGAAGCCCACCCGTACGCCCTGCGCCGGCATGTCGAACGGCTGCACGAACTCAGTCGCGCCATAGAGCTTGCGATAGGTCTCGAACGCCTTCTCGACGGAAGGCACCGCGATACCAATGTGATTGAGCCGTCCGATGGTCATCGCGTGTCTCCGCTAGAGTCTATGCACTGTCACGTCGACCAGAGGCCGCTTGCCGAACTGCGCTTCGGACGCCCGCCGCACGGCCTTGGTCAGAACCTTGCCGATCTTCTCGTCATCGCCCAGGTCCGAGCGCTTCATGCCGGCCAGCGCCGCATCCGCCGCCTCGTCCAGCGGCTCAAGCGACTCGTCGGCTGGCCGCCCGTCGGGCTCGGAAAACCCCCGCGCCATGACCGTGGGGCCATCCTCGATCTTGCCCTTGGCGATCACGACACTGACGGTGACATGGCCGTTGTAGGCCATCTTCTTCCGCTCCCACATGCCGCCCGCCTTGTCGGACGTCAGCACTTCGCCATCCACATGAAGCCGACCGGCAGGAACCTGGTCTATCACCGCCACAGGGCCGGGCGCGAGCCGGATGATATCGCCATTGTCCGGCGTGATCGCCTCGGGGACCTGCAGCGATTTCGCATAGCGCGCATGCTCCATGACATGCCGACGCTCGCCATGCACGGGCACGGCAATGCGCGGCTTGGCCCAGAGATACATGCGGCGCAGTTCATCGCGGCAGGGGTGACCTGAAACGTGGATGTCGAACTGCCTGTCGGTCACCAGCTTGATGCTGCGTTCGGCCAGCATGTTCTGGATCTCGCCGATCGCCCGCTCATTGCCGGGAATGACACGCGAGGAAAAGATCACCGTATCGTCCCTGCCCAACCGCACGGAGGGGTGATCGCCACGCGCAACACGCGCCAGCGCCGCGTTGGGTTCGCCCTGGCTGCCCGTGCAAAGATAGAGCACATGCTGCGGCGGCAGGTCGGCGGCAACGCTCGGCTCGATGAAGCTGAACTCCTTCAACAGCCCGACGGACTGCGCCGCACCGGCGATGCGGATCATCGAGCGGCCGAGCAGGCAGATCGAACGATCGTTCGCCCGCGCCGCCTCGCAGGCCGACTGAACCCGCGCCACGTTCGACGCAAACGCCGTGATCGCCACGCGCCCGGTCTGTTCGGCAACAGCACGCTTCAGCGCCTCACGCGCGAGCGCCTCCGAGCCGGCCTCGCCTTCCTCAAACACGTTGGTCGAGTCGCAGACCATCGCGAGAATACCCTCGCGGCCCAGTTCCTCGATCTTCGCCTGATCGAAATCCTCGCCGATGATCGGATCGGGATCGATCTTCCAGTCGCCCGTATGCAGGATCATTCCCAGCGGCGTGCGGATCGCGAGACCGTTCGGCTCGGGGATCGAATGCGTAAGCGTCACCATCTCGACCTCGAAAGGTCCAAAGCTCCGCTTCTCGCGCAGTTGCATGACGTGCAGCGGCGCTTCATCGGCCAGCCCGCGCTCGCGCAGCTTCTCGGCCACCAGATACGCCGTGAACGGCGTCGCATAGATCGGCGCACGCAGCTTCGGCCACAGCCAGCCGATGGCGCCGATATGGTCTTCATGCGCGTGCGTGAGGACGATCGCCTCGATATCGTCGGCATAGCTTTCGAGATAGACCGGATCGGGCATGATCAGATCGACGCCCGGCGTCGTGTCGTCCCCGAACGTCACCCCGACATCGACCACGATCCAGCGTCGGTTCTCGGGCGGGCCATAGCCGTATGCGTTGAGGTTCATACCGATTTCGCGGCATCCGCCCAGTGGCGCGAAGACGAGTTCGGCTTTGCTCATTTCAGCTCTGCGGCCGCCTGTGTGATGTTGCGGTCATAGAGGATACGCAAACCCTTGATGGTGATGTCGCCGTCGAAATGGTCGATCCGCCGTGCGGCGCCCTCAAAGAGCGCCGCGACGCCGCCGGTAGCAATTACTGTCATCGGTTTCCCGTACTCGGACTTGATGCGTTCGACCAGCCCATCGATCAGGTCGATATAGCCCCAGAATACGCCAGATTGCATGGCCGTAACGGTATCCTTGCCGATCACCTGGTCCGGCTTCTGGATCGCCACCCGCGGCAGCTTGGCCGCCGCCTCGTGCAGCGCCTTCATAGAAAGGTTGATCCCCGGAGCGATAATGCCCCCTTCGAACGAACCATCCTCGCCCACAATGTCGAACGTGGTGGCCGTGCCGCTGTCGATCACGATCAGGGCGCCCTCATAGCTGCCATGCGCGCCCACGGCGTTCACCAGGCGGTCGGCGCCAACTTCGCTCGGCTTGGCGATGTGAACCGCCACGCCCAGCTTGACGTTCTCGCCAACCACGAAAGGCTCTACTTTCAGATAGCGCCGCGCAAAGTTCCGCTGGTTGAACAGCGACTGCGGAACCACGGTCGAGATGATGCAGTCGTCGATCTGCTCAAGGCTCAGCCCGTTGATCTCCATGAGCGTCGACAGCCACACGGCATAATCGTCCGCCGTCTTGGTCATATCCGTCGACGAGCGCCATTGTGCGCGCCATTCCTTGCCGTCATGGACGGCGAACAGCGTGTTGGTGTTGCCCGTATCGATCGCCAGCAGCATCGGCCGCTCCCTGAAGTCCGGTCTACCCCAATAGCGAGATTTCGCCCGCCCGAACATGGGTTTCAGATCCATCCGCCAGGCGCAGGATCAGCGCTCCGTCGGGGCCAAGCCCGGTCATTTCCCCCTCGATCCGCCCGCTGGCCGGCGTCAGTTCCACGCGCGAGCCAAGGTGGGCTGCCTGCTCCAGCCAGGCCTGCCGCGTCGGCTCGAAGCCCTCGACCAGCAGGCTATGCAGCCGCGCCCGGAACGCCACATCGAGCGCCGTCAGCAGCCGCGCCGCCGTCAGCCCCGCCCCGCCCGGCAGGTTCGCAAGGCATGTCGTCGGACGGTCCGGCCGCTCCGGCGCCACCTCGACATTCACGCCGAACCCCGCCGCCATCCAGAGCCGGCCATGGATCTGCCCCGTCTCGATCAGGATGCCGCAGAGCTTGGCCTGCCCCACGAGCACATCGTTCGGCCATTTCAGCTTCGCCTGAGAGACATCGACACCCGAACTCCGCGCCGCATCCAGCACCGCCAGCCCGGCGGAGAAACACGCTAACGCCGCCTCAGCCGGCGGGCGCGGATAGGGCAGCAGCGCAGTCGTGAAAAGATTCCCCTTCGGCGACGACCACGCACGGCCCAACCTGCCGCGCCCCGCCGTCTGCACCTCGGTGACGAGCCAGCGCGGATCAGCGTCCCCGCCGGACGCGCGGCGCCTTGCTTCCTCGTTGGTCGAGTCGATTTCGCCGAACCGGATAACGGGCCACGCCTGCGAGAGCAGTTCGAGGGCCATCTAGCCGCCCGTAACGCGCGCAGCCACATCCAGAAGCGCCTGAATGAAGATCGTCAGCACCGGGAACATGGCAAGGCCGGTAAGCGCCACGACCAGACTGACCGAAACGTCCGTCTTATCCAGCGCCTCGCCCGGCGGCTTCATGAACATCGCCCACACGATACGCAGATAGTAGCCCAGCGACACCACGCTCGCCACGGCGCCGACAAGAACCAGCCACAGCAAGTCGGCGGAGATACCCGCGGTAAACACCTGCAGCTTGCCCCAGAAACCAGCCGCCGGCGGAATACCCGCCACCGAGAAGATCAGCACCATGAGCCCGAGTGCGATGCCCGGCTTCGACTTCACGAGACCGTTGAGATCGGAAATCTGGTCAACTGCCTTGCCCTCCCGCCGCAGCACGAGGATGCCGCCGAACATGCCCAGCGTCGCAACGACGTAGAGGGTCATATAGACAAGAACCGACGTCGCGCCCTTTTCCGCGCCCGCCGCCACGCCGATCAGCGCGAATCCAACATTCGAAATCGAGGAGTACGCAAGAATGCGCTTGATGCTGTTCTGCAGGAGCGCGCCGAAGGCGCCGATCAGCATAGACAGCGCCGCAATGATCGCCACGATCTGCTGCCATGAACCGGCGTGCGGACCGAACGCCGTGAACAGCACATGCGCCAACACGCCAACAGCGGCAATCTTCGGCGCAGTCGAGAAGAACGCCACGACCGGCGTCGGCGCGCCCTCGTAAACGTCCGGCGTCCAGATGTGGAACGGCGCAGCCGACGCCTTGAAGGCCAGCCCGCAGATCACGAACACCAGGCCAAATGTGAGCCCGATCGACTCCGGCGCGGCGGCAATCGCCGTATAGCCCGTGCTCCCCGCGAAGCCGTAGACGAGCGAGGCGCCATAGAGCAGCAGGCCGGACGCCAGCGCGCCCAGCACGAAATATTTCAGGCCCGCTTCCGCGGACTTCTCGCTGTCGCGCCGGAACGCGGCCAGCACGTAGGACGACAGGCTCAACGTCTCGATGCCCACATAGAGCGTCATCAGATCATTCGCCGACAGCATCATGCCCGCGCCAAACGACGCGAATACGATCAGCAGCGGATACTCATACCGCTCCATCTGCGAGACCTTGAGGAACCCGCCCGACATCAGCAACGCCGCCGCAGCCAGGCCGTAGGTCACGACCTTCGCGAAAACCGTGAACATCGTCGCCTTGTAGAGACCGTCCGGCGCCAGCGGGTCGCTCGCGAATGCCGGGATCGCCTCTCCGCGTCCGAACTGTACGACGGCGGCAGCCGCAGCCGCGCCGAGCGCGATGACTGCCAGCAGGCGCAGCAGGCCGGAGATACGATCACCGCCAATGGCGCCGATCAGCAGGCCCACGAGTCCGAACCCGGCAAGGATCGCTTCCGGGGCGGAGTTTGAGATGTCGGCGAGGAAATCCATGGCGCCTTCCTACTGGCCGACCTGGCCGATCATGCGCAGGACTTCGCTTGTCGTCCCTGCGGTCAGGTCGAAGACCAGACCAGGGAAGACGCCGAAGCTGATCGCACCGATCGCCAGCAGTCCGAGAATGAAGAATTCGAGCAGCGTCACATCCTTGATGTCCATGAGCTTCTCATTGGTCATTTCGCCGAACACGACGCGGCGGTAGAGCGTGAGCATGTAGACAGCGGAGAAGATGACGCCCAGCGCCGCGCCTGCCGCCGCCCAGGTCGATGCCTGGAAGCCGCCGACCATCGTCAGGATCTCGCCGACGAAGCCGCTGGTTCCCGGCAGGCCGACATTGGCCATCGAGAACAGCATGAACAGCGCGGCATAGACCGGCATGCGATGCACCAGGCCGCCATAGAACGATATCTCGCGCGTGTGCATCCGGTCATAGATGACGCCGACGCCGAAGAAGAGCGCCCCCGAGATGATGCCGTGGCTGATCATCTGGAAGATTGCGCCCTGGATACCCGCCTCGTTGAAGGCGAAGATGCCGAGCGTCACGAAGCCCATGTGGGCAACCGACGAATACGCCACCAGCTTCTTGATGTCGGTCTGTCGGAACGCAACAAGCGAGGCATAGACGATGGCAATCACGCTAAGCGCGAACATCAGCGGCTGGAACAGCAGGGAGGCGTCCGGGAAGATCGGCAGCGAGAAACGCAGGAAGCCATAGCCGCCCATCTTCAGCAGCACCGCCGCCAGAACGACCGAGCCCGCCGTCGGCGCCTCGACGTGCGCATCCGGTAGCCAGGTGTGAACCGGGAACATCGGCAGCTTCACCGCGAACGACGCGAAGAACGCCAGCCACAGCCAGGTTTGAACGTCAGGCGAGAACAGCAACGCGCCCGTGGCCGGGTGCAGTCCGTCCTGCAGCGTCGGCACATCCGTCGTGCCGGCAACTACCGCCATGTAGACGATCGCGATCAGCAGAAGCAGCGAGCCGAGCAGCGTATAGAGGAAGAACTTGAACGCCGCATACAGCCGGTTCTTGCCGCCCCACACGCCGATGATGAGGAACATCGGGATCAGGCCGCCTTCGAAGAAGACATAGAACAGGATCAGGTCCATCGCGCAGAAGACGCCGATCATCAGCGCTTCGAGCACGAGGAAGCAGATCATGTACTCCGCCAGCCGCTCCTCGATCGACTTCATCGACTGGAGGATGCACAGCGGCGTCAACGCTGTCGTCAGCACGACAAGCGCGATAGCCATGCCATCGACGCCCATCTTGTAGGACGAACCGCCAAACCACGGCGCATGGTCAACCAGTTGGTAGCCGACGACGCTCGGGTCGAACTGCATCAGAGCCATCAGCGACGCGCCAAGCGTCACCAGCGACGTCAGCAGCGCAATGCTCTTCGAGGCCGTACCGGCCATGGAAGCGCCGCCCACGATACGCAGGGCGAGAATGAGCAACGCCCCGGCCAGCGGCAGGAAAGTCGTCAGCGTAAGGATAAGCGGGCCGGTCATGTCAGCGTCCCTGCCCGGCCAGAACGAAGGCCACGAAGATCACGGCCGACACGAGGATCACGAGCGCATAGTGGAAGATGTAGCCGGTGTGCAGCTTCGACAGCCCGCCAGCCCCCGCCTTCGCAACGCCGGTCACGCCGTCCGGTCCTATTCCGTCGATGATCTTCTTGTCGCCCACCTTCCAGAACAGGTCGCCGAGAGCGGCCGCTCCTTTCACGAAGATGAAGCGGTAGATCTCGTCGAAATACCATTTGTGCGACAGGAATGCGTGCATCGGGCCGCCATTCTGCGCCATCCGGCGCGGCACGCCCGGCGCCATCAGGTAGAAGATCACCGCGCCGAGGAAGCCCGTAATCGTCACGACGAACGGCGCCCAGATCACCCAGGCCGGCAGTTCGTGGTGCTCGCCCGCATGCGCCGCATCCGGCGCCGCGTGCTCATCGGTAGCAACAGCGCCATGCGACTCCTCAGCCGCAGAGGCAGCTGCGTTGGACGGCGCAGGCGCATGAGCCACGTCAGCCGCGCAATGCGCCGCATCTCCATAGGCATGAACGCCGCATGGGCCATAAAGCGGGTCCGCCTCGCGAACGATGGCCCCCTGCCAGAAGTCATCGGCGTGCTTGGTCAGGAATTGCGGCTTGAACAGCAGACCGGCGAACACAGCTCCCACAGCCAGCAGCAGCAACGGGATCAGCATCACGATCGGCGATTCATGCGCCGGCGCGCGGCCATCCCCCGGTTTCGCGTGCCCGTGGTCGTGAGCATGGTCGTGATCGTCATGGTGTGCATGCGGGTTCGGGCGGAACCTGCCCTCGAAGGTCATAAACATCAGGCGCCACGAATAGAAACTCGTCAGCAGCGCGGCAGCGATCGAGCACCAGAAGGCGAACGGCCCGAACGGCGAGTCGGATGCAAACGCGCTCTCGATGATCGCATCCTTCGAGAAGAATCCGGCAAAGCCGATATCGGTCCCCGGAATGCCGAAGCCGATAAGCGCCAGCGTGCCGATCAGCATCATCGCCCATGTGAACATCATCGGTTGGCGAACGCCGCCCATGAAGCGCATGTCCTGTTCATGGTGCATGCCGTGAATGACAGAGCCCGCACCGAGGAACAGCAGCGCCTTGAAGAAGGCGTGCGTGAACAGGTGGAACATGGCGGCGCCATAAGCGCCAAGTCCGGCTGCGAAGAACATGTAGCCGAGCTGCGAGCACGTCGAATAGGCAACCACGCGCTTGATGTCGTTCTGCACAAGGCCGATCGTCGCGGCGAACAGGCAAGTGACGGCGCCAATCACCGTAATGACGTTGGAAGCGACCTCCGCCTCCGCATAGAGCGCCGACGACCGGCAGACGAGGAACACGCCCGCCGTCACCATGGTCGCCGCGTGGATCAACGCGGAGACCGGCGTCGGGCCTTCCATCGCGTCCGGCAGCCAGGTGTGCAGGAAGAATTGCGCCGACTTACCCATCGCGCCGACGAACAGCAGGATGCCGACGATCTCCAGACCCCAGACATGAAAATTGAGGAAGTCGAACGTCACCTGGCTGATCGGCATGGCGACAGCCTGACCGACAACCTGCACCGGCGCATCGTTGGCAATAACTGCAAACACCGTATCGAACTTGATCGAGGAGAATTCCGCAATGCCGTACTGCGCATAGTCCACGCCCGCGACCGGCTGCACCATGAACACCAGCGCCATGATGCCGAGCGCGAAGCCGAAATCGCCAACCCGGTTGACCACGAATGCCTTGATCGCCGCGTCGTTGGCCGACGGCTTCTTGTACCAGAAGCCGATCAGCAGGTAGGACGCGAGGCCGACGCCCTCCCAGCCGAAGAACAGCTGGATGAAATTGTCCGCCGTCACCAGCATCAGCATCGCGAAGGTGAACAGCGACAGATAGGCGAAGAACCGGCCGCGATGCGGATCCTCGGCCATGTAGCCGATCGAATAGATGTGCACGAGCGCGGACACGCTGGTCACCACGAACATCATGGTCACCGACAGCGCATCGACCCGGATCGCCCAGTCGGCGATGAATGTATCGACGTTGAACCAGCGCGACAGCACGATGGTCATCGGATCGGCGAAACCGCCGAACGCATGCGAGAAGAACTGCCAGGCGGCGAGCGCGGCGGCCATCACGACGATGGCCGTGGTCACGGCCATGGCGCCCTTGTCGCCAAGCACACGCTTGCCGAGGCCAGCCACCGCCGCGGCGACGCCTGGCGACAGCACGATCAAGATTGCGGCGACTTCCTGGAAGGTCAAAACCTTGCTCCCCTAGCCGCGCAGCACGTTGACGTCTTCCACGGCGATCTCGCCGCGGTTTCGGAAATAGACGACCAGGATGGCGAGACCCACTGCAGCCTCCGCCGCCGCAACCGTCAGGACCAGCATCGCGAAGACCTGGCCCATGATCGTGCCGTTGAAGACCGAGAACGCCACAAGGTTGATGTTCACCGCGAGCAGAATGAGCTCGATCGACATCAGGATGACGATGATGTTCTTCCGGTTCACGAAGATGCCGAACACGCCAATGGTGAACAGCGCCGCCGAGACAGCCATGTAGTGCCCAAGACCGAGTTCCGCGCCAGCCATTACGGAATCCCCTGTCCCGGAGGCACGTCCTTGAGTTCGACGGCGTCCTTGCGTTTGCGCCCGGTCTGTTGGGCGATGTTCTGACGTTTGACCGACGGCCGCGTCCGCAGCGTCAGCACGATGGCGCCGATCATGGCGACCAGCAGCACGACCCCGCACATCTGGAACAGCAGCAGGTAATCGTCATAGAGCACGTTCGATAGCGCCTCGGCGTTCGTCAGGCCGCCCGGATTCGGATCGAAATTCGCCCCGCCGCCGAAAGTCGCAGCCGCCACGACGATCCCGATCTCCGCCAACAGCGTCAGCGCCAGCAGAATCCCGATCACCAGATAGTTCTGGAACCCTTGCTTCAGCGCCACGAAGTCGATGTCCAGCATCATAACGACGAACAGGAACAACACCGCCACCGCGCCGACGTAAACGACGACAAGCAGCATCGCGAGAAACTCTGCGCCGATCAGCACAAGCAGGCCGGCCGATGTGAAGAATGTCAGGATCAGCCACAGCACCGAATGGACCGGATTCCGGGCCGCAACGACAAAGAGAGCCGAAGCGACCACGATGCTCGACAGGATGTAGAAAGCGATCAGCGTCACAGATCCAGCCTCCCTCTTCCTTTGGTCCAAATCGCCCCGGACGGGGCCGTTGAAGTCACAATCCGAGCCCGACTCGCCCCCGCGAGCCGCGCCCTTCTATCTGTAGCGCGCGTCAAGTTCCAGATTGCGGGCGATCTCGCGTTCCCAGCGGTCGCCATTCTCCAGGAGCCGTTCCTTGTCGTAGTAGAGTTCTTCGCGCGTTTCCGTCGCGAACTCGAAGTTCGGGCCTTCCACGATGGCGTCCACCGGGCAGGCTTCCTGGCAGAAGCCGCAATAGATGCACTTCACCATGTCGATGTCGTAGCGCGTCGTGCGGCGCGAACCGTCTTCGCGCGGCTCGGCCTCGATCGTGATCGCCTGCGCCGGGCAGATCGCCTCGCACAGCTTGCACGCAATGCAGCGCTCCTCGCCATTGGCGTAGCGGCGCAGCGCGTGCTCGCCGCGGAAACGCGGGCTCAGCGGCCCCTTCTCGAACGGATAGTTCACCGTCGCCTTGCGCGTGAAGAACTGGCGCATGGAGAGGAAGAAGGCGGACACGAAGTCCGTCAGCAACGCTCCCCGGATTGCCTGGCCAATCGACATGACGTCTCCTAATTCACCGCGCCAGCGTTGCGGCGATATTCGTTCCAGCTGATGACGCCGTCCTTGTCGCGGTCCATGCCCGCCGGCAGCGTCACGGCCATCAGCTCGGACGCCTCAAGCGCTCCGCTCTTGTTCGTATCCAGCGTCACAAAGCCTGGCCGGATCTGCGCGTTCGTGAACGTCGTATACGCGGCAACGATCACCACCGCGACCAGCGCGGTCGGCAGGAAGATCTTCCAGCCCAGCCGCATCAGCTGGTCATAGCGGTAGCGCGGCACGATCGCCTTCACCATCGCGAACAGGAAGAAGAAGAACGTCACCTTGCCCATGAACACGAACAGCCCGCCCAGGCTCAGCAGCCAGTCCGGCAGGTTCTCGACGCCCGGAATCGGCGCCGGCATGTGCCAGCCGCCAAAGAACAGGATCGTCAGCATCGCGCACATCAGCACGATCGAAACGTATTCCCCGATCATGAACATCAGATACGGCGAGGACGAGTATTCGACCTGATAGCCCGCCACGAGTTCGGATTCCGCTTCCGGCAGATCGAACGGAGGGCGGTTGGTTTCGGCCAGCGCCGAGATGAAGAAGATCACGAACATCGGGAACATGACGAAGATCGTCGGGAACGCGAAGGCGTGCCAGTTCCAGAAGCCGCCTTCCTGGTTGTGCACCACATCCGAAATGTTCAGCGACCCGACCAGCAACAGCACCGTCACGATCACGAAGCCGATGGACACTTCGTACGACACCATCTGCGCCGCAGACCGCAGGCCGCCAAGGAACGGATACTTCGAGTTCGAAGCCCAGCCGCCCATGATGATGCCATAGACGCCCAGCGACGAGATCGCGAACAGGTAGAGGATGCCGACATTGAGGTCGGCCACCACCCAGCCCGGCGCGACGGGGATGACCGCCCAGCCAACCAGCGCCAGCGTCAGCGTGATAACCGGCGCCAGCAGGAACACCGTCTTGTTGGCGCCCGCCGGAATGACGACTTCCTTCAGCACGAACTTGATGAGGTCCGCGAACGACTGCAGCAGGCCGAACGGGCCCACCACGTTCGGTCCCTTGCGCAGCTGCACCGCCGCCCAGACCTTGCGGTCGAACAGCAGCAGGAATGCGATGCACACCAGCATGATGACGACGAGCGCGAGGATCTGGAGAACGGCCAAGCCGATCCCGCCCCACATTCCGCCGCCCCAGGTGAAGAGGTTCTCCATCGCGCCCTCCTATTCCGCGGCCACGGCGGGGTTGTGCCCCGCTGCGAGTTCGGCGCATTCGGCCATGGTGCGCGAGGCGCGGGCGATCGGGTTGGTCAGGTGGAACGTCGTCACCGCATTGCGGAACGGCGCCGGCTGCATCGCACCCGCCACGCCATAGGGCGGCGCAACGCTGCCGCCATGATGTCCCGGCGCGAAGTCCAGCCCGAGGAAAGTCGGATGGTCCTTGCCAAGCGTCTCGCGGAGCTGCGTGAGGCTGTCATACGGCAACGTCTTGCCGACATAGGCCGACAGCGCACGGATGATCGCCCAATCTTCGCGCGCGTCCCCCTTCGGCGCCACGGCGCGCTGCGTGCGCTGCACGCGGCCCTCGGTGTTCACATAGGTCGCCGACTTCTCGGTGTAGGCCGCAGCCGGCAGGATCACATCGGCGCGGTGGGCGCCATTGTCGCCATGACTGCCGATATAGATCACCTTGGCCGAACCCAGCTTCGACGTGTCGATCTCGTCTGCGCCAAGCAGCAGCACGGTCTTGATCCCGCCCGACTGCGCCCCTGCGACGATACCCGCCACGTCCTTGCCTCCGGCCGCCGGCAGGAAGCCCAGATCTAGCCCGCCCACGCGCGCGGCAGCCGTGTGCAGCACGTTGAAGCCGTTCCAGCCATCCGCAAACGCGCCGACATTCGCCGCCAGCGCGGAAACCGCATTCAGCACAGCCGCGCCATCGCCACGCGAAAGCGCGCCCTGCCCGACGATCACAAGCGGCCGCTTCGCGTTCACCAGTTCGTCGAACGCCGGATGTCCGGCCTTCAACTCGCCCAGCGAATCCGGGCCGGCGCCCAGATATTTGTAGTCGTAGGTCAGGTCGACGCGCTCGCCGATCACCGATACGGGAACCATGCGCAGCCACGCCTTGCGGATGCGCGCGTTCAGCACAGCCGCTTCCTTGCGCGGGTTCACGCCGATGAGGAGGATCGCATCCGCCTCGTCGATGCCCATGATGGTCGAGTTGAAGAGATAGCTCTCGCGCGGCAGCTTCGCCCCGTCGGCGCCAAGGCCCAGCTTCACGCCATCCTGACGGCAATCGATCGACTTCACGCCCAGCGACTTGGCGAGGTCCAGCGTCGCCTTCATGCTCTCTGCATCGGCGAGGTCGCCCGCGATCACGCCGATCTGGTCGGCGGACACTTTCAGGAATTCGGCAGCGGCCTTCAGCGCCTCATCCCACGTCGCAGCAGCCAGCGTTCCGTTCGTGCGCACATACGGCTTGTCGAGACGCTGGCGGCCAAGACCGTCCCACACGAAGCGCGTCTTGTCCGAAATCCACTCCTCGTTGATTTCCTCGCTCACGCGGGGAAGGATGCGCATGACCGTAGGCCCACGCGCGTCCACGCGGATCGCGGCGCCCATCGCATCCATCACATCGATGCTCTCGGTCTTGCGCAGTTCCCACGGACGCGCATTGAACGCATATGGCTTCGACGTCAGCGCGCCCACCGGGCACAGATCGATCACGTTGCCGGAAAGCTCGGACGTCAGCGACTTTTCGAGATAGGTCGTGATCTCGGCGTCCTCGCCGCGATTGGCAAGGCCGATCTCGTCCACGCCCGCAACCTCCGCCGCGAAGCGCACGCAGCGGGTGCATTGGATGCAACGGGTCATAATCGTCTTGACCAGCGGGCCCATATTCTTGTCGTCGACCGCGCGCTTGTTCTCGGTGTAGCGCGA
>CAZGWV010000005.1:29661-56100 GCA_964529555.1 uncultured Rhizobium sp. | reverse complement strand
AAAGCATCGTCGCGCACGAATACTTCCACAACTGGACCGGCAACCGCATCACCTGTCGCGACTGGTTCCAGCTGTGCCTGAAAGAGGGCCTCACGGTCTATCGCGACCAGGAGTTCACCAAGGCGATGCGCTCGCCCGCCGTGGCGCGCATCAAGGAAGTGATCCGCCTGCGCACGCGGCAGTTCCCCGAGGACGCCGGCCCGCTGGCGCACCCCGTTCGCCCCGACCGCTATGCCCGCATCGACAATCTCTACACCGCGACGGTCTACGAGAAGGGTGCCGAACTGATCCGCATGCTGCGGCTGATGATCGGCGACGAGAGTTTCTTTGCCGGCATGAACCGCTATTTCGACACGTTCGACGGCACAGCCGCGACGATCGAGGATTTCATCGGCGCCTTCCAGCCGTCAACGCACCACGACCTTACGTCGTTCTCGCAATGGTACGCGCAGGCCGGAACGCCGGGCATCACCGCAAAGGGGCGCCACGACGCCTCCGCGCGCACATGGAAGCTGACGCTGACGCAGTCCGTGCCGCCGACTCCGGGCGAACCGAACAAGGTCGCCGTGCCCATTCCGCTTCGTATCGCCCTGTTCGATTCAAACGGCAGCGCGCTCGAAACACGCATGGGCGAAAGCGAGCCCGCGCACGAGCATGTCCTTCTTCTCGATCACTCGACCAAGGATTTCGTCTTCTCCGGCGTCGCCTCGCCGCCGCGCGCCTCGCTGAACCGCGGCTTCAGCGCCCCCGTGCGCCTGAACGATGATCTCTCGGAAGCCGACCGCGCCGCGCTTGCCGGCGCCGATGACGATCCGTTCGCTCAATGGGAGGCGCTGCAGACCATCGCCCGCGCCGTGGTCCTCGATTCCGTGCGCGGCGGGTCGCGCGAGCCCGACCATATGCGCGCCGCCGCCTATGTCCGCTCCCTGCGCGACTCCGTCACGCGCGCTGCGGCCAGCGACCCGGCATTCGCCGCCCTGCTTCTCTACATCCCTACTGTTGGCGAACTGATCCTCGACATGAAAGATGCCGATCCAAGCGCGCTGCATGTCGTGCGCCTTGAACTTCGCCGCTCCGTGGCGCGTGCGCTGGAAGACCAGTTGCTCGCCGCGCTCGACAAGGCCGAGCCGCGCACCTTCGACCCATCCGCCGCCGCCGCTGGCCGCCGCGCGCTGAGATCGGCTGCACTCTCGCTCTTGTCGTCGCTAGGCGATCGTCACGAGACGCTGATCGCGCAGGCCTATCGTGGCGCAACCACGATGACGGAAAGCCTCGCTGCTCTGACCGCACTCTCCAACATCGAGAGCCCAGCGTTTGACGCGGCGCTGGCGGAGTTCGAGACCAAATGGGCAAGCGCCCCGCTGGTCATGGACAAGTGGTTCGGCGTCCAGGCGATGTCGGTTCGCAACGACCTGCGCGAGCGGCTGGTCAAGCTCCTGGCCCGCCCGGACTACGATCTGCGCAATCCCAACCGGGTGCGCTCGCTGGCGGCCTCGTTCGCGATGAACAACCCCGTCGCCTTCCATGCCGAGGATGGCTGGGGCTATCGGTTCCTCGCCGACCTGATCCTGAGGGTCGATCCGCTGAACCCGGCCCTGTCCGCCCGGCTGTCGACATCCTTCGAAAGCTGGCGGTCGTTCAACGCCGTGCGGCGCGATCACGCGCAGGGCCAGCTCCGCAGGCTTTCCGAGGCCGGGCTGTCGCGAAACGCCCTCGACATTGTCGGTCGCGCGCTGGCCGAACCGAAATAGCCGATTGTCTGGACTCAGGATTCTGGCGTCCGGTATCGTTAACCGGGGACTAACAATGCCCGGCTAGCGTCGGGTGTCGCGATGCTGTGACCGGACGGCGGGAATGTCGCTTTCAACCCCTGAAGACGCGAAATTTCGCGACTTTGCCTTTGCCGCTGCCGACCTTCTGGTCACCAGCGACGCCAGCGGACGCATCATCGATGCGCAGGGCGACGCCAGCCTGTTTCACTTCCCCAGCGCAGACCGCCTGATCGGCCGCAACGCCGTCGATCTCGTCAGCGAAGCCGAAGGCAGCCGCCTTCGCGAGGAACTCTGGTCGCTCGGGCCGGGCCGCCGCCTGTCGTGGGACGATCCAGTCTCGATCGAGGGCGGACGCCGCATCGTCGTCCAGCGCAGCATCACCTCGCCCAACAGCTTCAACTTCGCCGTGCTGCGCATGCCCTCATCGATGCGCATTCGCGGCGACGACGCCAACGAAGTCATGGCCGAACGCTTCCGCGACGCCGTGATGAATGGCCGCCTCATGGCCGCGCGCCAGCCCGTGGTGGAAACCCGCACGGGCGCAATCAGCCATTATGAAGTCCTCGCCCGCTTCAACGGCGAGGACTCGCCCGTTGGCCTGATCGCCGCCGCAGAGAAGAGCGGCCAGATCGCTCACCTCGACTATGTGATGATCAGCGCCGCCGCCTCGCGCCTCGAAGCCAACCTCGATCCCGACTATCGCCTCGCGGTCAACATCTCCGGCGAGTCCCTGCAGCGCCTCGACGTCATCCGCGAACTTTGCGCCGTCATATCCGGCCACATATTCAAGCGCAGCCGCCTGATCGTGGAAGTGACCGAGTCCGCCCACATCCACGATATCGAAACGGCGGCACGAGCCGTGGAAATGCTGCGCGGCTGCGGCGTTGGCGTGTCGCTGGACGATTTCGGCGCCGGGTCCGCTTCGTTCGGCTACCTGCGAGCGCTGGATGTGGATGGCCTGAAGTTCGACGGCAGCTTTCTTGAAGCTGCGGGAACCAACCGTCGCGGCCTCGCGCTGATGCGCAGCGTGGCGCGCATGTGCGCTGACCTCGGGATCACTTCGGTCGGCGAGCGCATCGAAACGGAATTGGACCGGCAGATGCTGATCGAAGCCGGCGTGACGTATGCGCAGGGCTATTTCTATGGCCGACCGGT
Organism: uncultured Rhizobium sp.; assembly: GCA_964529555.1. Lineage (GTDB taxonomy): Bacteria > Pseudomonadota > Alphaproteobacteria > Caulobacterales > Hyphomonadaceae > UBA7672. The sequence continues at coordinate 53,173 of CAZGWV010000005.1, read as the reverse complement.
GATCGACGAACAGTTCTTCGCCCGTGGATCGATCGCCTTGCGGAGCGCGGCTTAGGGATAGGCCCCTTAACGGCTGCGAGTTGACGGCGCCGATCCTCACGCCGGTCCCCGTGGCCGCAGGCAGAGCGATGAACGCTGCAAGAGCCCGCGCCCGCAGGGACCGTCGCCTGATCGTCTCGCTGCCGAATCGGTCGATGGCTCACAATTAATGCCCGGTTAACCCTTTCGCAGCGTTTCGACTCCACAACTGATCAATTCGGGGAGTCATCGAGGGCCTATTATCTTGGGGAAGGCGGGCGGCAGGACAATTCGGACGGGAGAGGCTGCGCCGCAACCACGGCCGCGCGGCGCCGTGCCGACTGTAATGCTGACGCTCCTGATGATGGCCTTTGGCGGATCCCTCGCCCTCAAGGCATTCGAAGAGCGCCAGTTCGCCGACAACTCCACGCTGATCCAGCAGGCGCGCGAAGCCGAGGCGCTGGCGGGCCATGTCCGCGCGGAACTCGTCGGCCTGCAGGCGCGCATGGACGGCCTGCTGATCACCGGAGCCACGCTCGAAGCGACACGTCGCGGCGCCAAGCTCGACGCTGTCAGTGAACGCGCTCCGCCCGATGGCGTCTGGGCCCAGTTGATCGATGGCGATGGCGTCAGGGTTTTCGCGGAGAACCGTGGCCGCTGGGTGCAGGGCACGCGCGCCGTCGCCGCGCTGATGCCCGAAGCGCTCGACGACCGGCGCTTCTATCTGGTGGCCAGCGGCTCGGTTCCCAGCAATGCGCGCTTCGAGTCCGTGGACTTCGAACGCTCGTCCATCGCCTGCGCGGTTGTGCAGAAAACCGAGATCACCGCCTGCATCTTCCGGCCCGCCCCGCTGTTTGGCATCGGCGATCTCAACCGGCTGGTGATCTACGGCCTGCTGCTGGCGGCTCCGCTTCTCGCCGTGTTCGGCCTCGTCTCCGTGATCCGCCGCCTGAGCCGCGAGAAGCTCGCCGCCGAAGCCAGGGTCCCGACCCCGGCGAGCGCCGAGTTGCGCCTCTGGACCAGCTTCGAGGTTGCCGGCGTGATCGGCCTCTGGCGCTGGAACCCCGCCACGCAATTGCTGACTGTCGGCCCCGAAGCGGCTCATCTCATCGGGGCGAGCCATGAAGGCGACATGACGCTCGACGAATTCACGACCGTCATTGCGGAGGAAGACCGCCGCCGCGTGCGCCAGGCGCTCGAAGATGCAACGCCGCGCCAGCAGTTCAATGTGTCCTTCATGGGCTCGGGCCCGATGGCGGGGCGCCATTTCGAGATCATCGGCGGCGATAATGACGGCATCTATTCCGGCGCCATCCTCAACGTCTCCGACCGCATCCAGGCGCAGACCCGCTCCCGCCGCGCCGAGGCGCTGGCGCGTACCGCGCTGGACGCTCACCCCGGCCCCTTCGCCGTGTGGAACAATCACAAGCGCCTGACGCACTGGAACGCCGCCTTCGGGCGCGAGTTCAACCTGGACCGCAGCGTCCTTCAGGCGGGCGCCTCCTACGATCTCGTCATGTCCGAAATCGCCAAGTTCGTCCGCGTCGAGCGGCCGCTGGGCGAGGACGCCAATTCGCGCGAGATGCTGCTGCTGTCCGATACGTGGGTGCGCCTCGTGGACCGGCGCACGGCCACTGACGGCCTCATCACGGTCGGCCTCGACATCACCAACATGAAACGCCAGGAGACCGTGCTCCAGCGCAGCGAGCGCCGCCTGCGCACGATGGTGGAAGAACTTCAGCGGACGAAGGGACAGGCCCAGGAGCTGGCCGAGAAGTACGCCGAGGCGAAGACGCGCGCCGAACGCGCCAGCCAGGCCAAGGGGGCCTTCCTCGGCAATATGAGCCACGAGTTGCGCACGCCGCTGACGCACATCAACGGCTTTGCCGAAATGATCGCCAACGAGATCTACGGCCCCCTCGGCAGCGAGCGCTACAAGGAATACGCCGAAGACATCGTCGGCGCCGGCAAGCATCTGGAAGAGATGATCAACGACATCCTCGACATGTCGAAAGTCGAGGCCGGCAAGATGCGCCTCTCGCCCGCGCTGATCGATCCTGAAGACGCCGTCGATGGCGCGATCAAGCTCGCCCGCCGCCGCGCGGCAGACCGCGAAGTCGCCCTCGTATTCGACCCGGACGACGACCTGCCGGAGATCACGGGCGATCACCGCGCCATCAAGCAGATGACGTTCAATCTGATCACCAACTCGATCAAGTTCACCGATCCCGGCGGAGAGGTCGTGGTGACGATGGTTGTGGAAGACAAATGGCTGGTCATCCGCGTCAGGGACTCGGGCATCGGCATCGCGCCGGAAGACCTGCCGCGCCTCGCCCAGCCGTTCGAGCAGGTGACGTCGCCGGAAGCGAAAGAGCGCAATGTGCGCGGCACCGGCCTTGGCCTCGCGCTGACCAAGTCATTCGCCGAAATGCATGGCGGTTATCTGACGATCGAAAGTACGCTCGGCGTGGGCACCACGGTGTCCATCTTCCTGCCGATCAGCCGCTCGCCGTCGCAATCGTCCGCAAATCCGCCCACGGGCCAGCCCACGCCGGCCCTGACGACCGCCGCGAAAGTCTGATCGCTACTTGTTTGTGGGCGCGGCCGGAGCATTGGCCGCCGACGCGCCAGCAGGCGCTTGCGCCCCATCGTTGGCGCGCTGCATCCGGGCGTTGAACGGCGTCAGCAGGCCAGTAGCCGCCGTCGCCCGCGCCTGCGGAGGCATCTGCCCGAGGTGGCTGATCAGGATGTCTTCGGCCATGCCCTGCAGCTTCTTCTCCCGCGTCTGGAAGATCGCGACCGCATCGCGCAGCTTGGCTTCGTCGAAAGGCTCGGCCAGCGCCGCCTGATAGACGGCCTTGCCGGACTCGCTCAGCCGCCGCCGCTCGTCTTCCATGGCGACCCACGTATCCCGCAATTGCTGGCGCAGCTCCCCGCGGTCTTCTTCCGGCAACTGTTCCCAAGCCGCGTTGACGACGTCCGACGTCGGACCATAGCGCTCAAGCTGCATCTGCACGGTCTGCTCGCCGGCTTTCGGCGTGAGCCAGCGGCCCATGACAATGCCGACAAGCGCCGCATTCAGCGCCAGCGATCCGATAAGTACGAGTGTGAACTTGGAGGGCATTCCGGCTCAGTGCTCGACATCGTTCATGGCGGTCAGGAACACCGCCCCGGCGCCGCCGCCGGAGACGGTGAGGATTTTCGCATAGTCCTGTTCCAGCGCAGGCTCGGGCTCGCCCGCATAGCCGACCGCAAGACCCAGCGCGAGGGACGCCGCAATCGCACCGCCCGTCGCCCACCTCGGAAGGCTGAAGCGGCCGAACAGGTCGAGAGACCGGCGCACCTGGCTGCGGCCCGTCGCGGTCCGCAGAATAGCGGTTTCGAGCGAGATCGACGCCGGCACGTCCTTTTCCAGCGCGAGCAGGTGGTCAAAGCTGCGCTCGCTTTCCCAGACATCCTTCACGCGATGCGACGCGCCTTCGAGAAACACTTCGGCCCGCACGCGCTCATCCTCGGGCCAGCGCACAAAGTCGGCTCCGTAGGCGGCGAGCAGTTCGATGAAACGCGCTTCGTTCATGTCAGCCGGTCTCCAGACCGCTAAGGAGATCCGCCCTTTCGGCCGAAAGGGCCGTCTTGAGCGATCGCCGCGCCCGCGAGAGCAGGCTTTCAAGTGCATCGACACTGACGCCGACAATGTCGGCCGCCTCGATGTTCGTCTTGTCCTGGTAGTAGCAGAGCACCAGCGCCGCCCGCTGTCGCTCCGGCAGGGCCTGCAGCGCATCGCGCACCCGGTCGCGGCGCTGCCGGTCGTCGAGCGCGCGCGTGGCCGAGGCGCGGACGTCCGGCATTTCCGGCGTCACCTCGCCGCCATCCCGAACCTTGCGGCGCAACCTGTCGAGGCAAAGGTTCATGGCGACCCTGTGCATCCACGTTTCGAACTTGGCCTGGCCCGGCTTCCACGCAGCCGCATGCCGCCAGACACGGAGAAAGACTTCCTGCGCAACGTCCTCGGCCTCGGAAGCGTCGCCCAGCATCCGGCGGGCGAGACCGACCATCCGCGGCAGGTGACGGCGCACGAGTTCGGCGGCGGCGCGGCTATCCCCGGCGCCGACGCGACTGACCAGATCCTCGTCCGGATCCCGCATGGGTGGGACACCAACTCCGAGAAATCGACTCGTGCAGTTCCGTGCATCGCGCACAAAGTCGAACCATGCCTCATGTTATGCATCCTGCGCTCGCGTTTGCCGAGGGCCGGATGCCGCCGGACCGGCAGCGCCTGCGAGTAAAACCCGTCACTATTGCTTGTGATTCAAACGCTCTAGCCCGGCGCTTCCGTCGTCAGCGGGCCCAGTTTTCGCGTGCGCAGGCTGGCAATTTCCCGCTGCAACTCCTGAAGGCGCAGGTTTAGAGCCGGAAAGTCCTTGAATCCCAGATGCTTGGCCAGCCAGCCCTTGACCCCGTCCGAGGCGGTATCAGGCTCGAACTGGTCGCCCGTCGCGATACGGAGAGCCTGCTGGAGGTGGAGTTGCAGTGATAGGCCATCGATGAGCAGGGCGGCCTCCCCGGCTGAAAAGTGGCCCGCCCCGGCCAGCGCCTCGATCGCCGCCAGCGACCCCGGCTGCACCACGCCGGGCGTCCGGGCCGCCGCCAGCAGAATCGCGTGCTGGGTCAGGAACTCGATATCGACCAGCCCGCCGGGCGCCAGCTTCACATCCCACATCGAACGCGGCTTCCGCTCGCGCGCCATGCGGCGGCGCATGTCGGCCACATCCTCGGTGATCTTCGGATCGGCGCTCTTGGTCTGCAAGGCCCGGCGCGCCGTCTCCACGATCCTGCGACCGAGATCGGCATCGCCCGCAACAGGCCGGATGCGCGTGAGGGCCATGAACTCCCACGTCCACGCTTCCTCGCGATAATACCGCTCGAACGACGACATGCGCACGGCCACAGGCCCGGCCCGGCCTGATGGGCGCAGCTGCATGTCCACTTCGTACAGCAGCCCTTCCTCGGTCGGCGCCGACAGCGCCGCCACAAGACGCTGCACAAAGCGCGTCGCCAGTTGAACGCTGTTGTCGCTCGCGGGCTCGTAGACGAGCATCAGATCGAGATCCGACGTCGCCGTCAGCTCCCGCCCGCCGAACTTTCCCAGCGCGCAGACAGCCCAAAGCCCGATCTCGCCAGCCTGCTTCGACAACACTTCACGCTCGCAGACCTCGGCAAGCCCGCCGACGCAGGCGTCCGCCAGGTCCGCATAGGCAATGCCCGCTTCCGTTGCGCCAATGGCGCCGCGCAACAGCTGGTAGCCGACACGGAACGATTCCTCGCGATGAAAGCGTCGCGCTGCGTTGAGCTTGCCTTCAAAACCATCCTCGCGATCCAGCAAGGCTTCCAGCCGCACGGCCCGCGAGCCCGCAATATCAAGATGCGCCGGCGCACTGAACGAGCGCTCTAGCATCGCCTCCATCAATGCGGGCCTGCGCGCAAGATCGGCAGCAAGCTTTGGCGCATAAGCCATCGTGTGGATCACGTCGCGCGTCAGCGACGGCTCGGCCAGCATCAGCGACATGACCTGCACGCCTGAGTTCAGCCCGGAGAAAAACTCGCGAAACCGCTCGAATGCGATATCGGGCTCGCCCACCCTGGACATCGCCTCCAGCAGACGCGGGCCAAGCGACGTCAGCAATTGCTGCGCCCGCGCCGACCGCGTCGCGGGGATCGAACCGCGATGCCATTGCTGGAAAGTATGGATCACCTGCGAAGGCTGGCCAAATCCCAGCGCCGAAAGGGTCGCCAGCGTGCCCGGATCGTCATCCACGCCCGTGAAGACGAGGTTCCCCGCCTCTCCCGACAGTCGTTCTTCTGTGGCGAAGAGGTCGGAATAGACGCCATGCACACGTTGGCGCGTACGCGCCACATCGGCTTCAAACGCTGCAAGGTCGGGATATCCGCACAGGCGCGCGACAGCCACGCGCTTCTCTTGCGACACCGGAATGCGATGCGTCTGCTCGTCGTTCAGCATCTGCACCCGATGCTCGACGCAGCGCAGATAGTCATACGCACGGCACAGGTCCGCCGCGACGGCAGGATCGACAATCTCCGCTTCGCTCATCACCGTGAGCGCCGCCTTGGTGCCCGCCGCGCGTAACTGGGACATGCGGCCGCCCAGGATCAGCTGCTGCACCTGAGTGAAGAACTCGATCTCGCGGATGCCGCCGCGCCCCAGCTTCACGTCGAAATCGGGAGAGGCGAGATCGGCGTGGCCGCCATGCGCATGGATCTGGCGCTTGATCGAGTGGATGTCGGCAATCGCCCAGTAGTCCAGGTGCCGCCGCCAGACATAGGGCTGCAGCTCGGCCAGATATCCCTTGCCCGCCGCCGCGTCCCCCGCGCAGACGCGCGCCTTGATGTGGGCCATGCGCTCCCAGTTCTGGCCGACACTCTCATAATATCCCGTCGCGAACTGCGTCGAGATCGCGGGACTGGTCGAGGCAGGATCGGGACGCAGGCGAAGATCGGTGCGAAACACATATCCATCCGCCGTGCGCTCTTCGAGAATGCGCACCAGATCGCGCGTCAGGCGCGTCATGCCCTCCTTCACGCGCGGTCCCTGCACGGGCAGCAAGTCGAGATCGAACAGCACGATCAGATCGATATCGCTGGAATAGTTCAGCTCGTGCGCGCCCATCTTGCCCATCGCCAGAACGAACAGGCCCGGCATCTCGTCGCTCTCGCGCGTCTCGCCGAGATGGCCCGAGGCCCACGACGCCCGGATGGCCAGCCGCAACGCCGCCTGCGTCGCCGTCTCGGCCAGGAGCGTCAATTGCTCGACGACTTCGTCAAGCGACCACACGCCCGCAAGATCGGCCACGGAGATCGCCAGCTGGGCTGCTTCCTTCGCGCGACGCATCTCCCGCATCGGCGCATCGAGCGGGCCGGCGATGGCCCCGGCATCCGTCATGCTCGCGATGGCGGCGTTCACGACATGCGCCGGACCGGAGGCGAGGATGGCGTCCACAACCTCCGGGCGCCGGGCAATGACCCGCGCAATGTGATCGGAATAGAGCGGCGCCTGCGCCACGACGCCAGCCAGATCGCCGACAACCCCCGTCAGCGGCGCTATCGCAAGACTATCGAGGCGAGTGGGCATCCGGTTCGGTCCCGGCTGGAGAGGTGGGAATCGCGCGTCAGGCTGACGGCAGGATGAGGCGCGCGGCAAGCCCCACATTCGGCGGCGGAGCGCCTGCGGAGTCCAGCAGCAACCGCCCCCGATGCGCCTCGGCCACCGCCAGCACGAGGCTCAGGCCAAGACCGCTGCCCGGCTCGCTGCGCGACTGTTCAAGACGCACGAAACGCTCAACCGCCCGGTCGCGATCTTTCGGCGGAATACCCGGCCCGGAATCGCTCACCGCGACCTCGGCCTCGCCGCTCGGCAGGCGTTTGACAGACAGGGAGACAGCGCCGCCTGCAGGCGTGTACTTCACGGCGTTGTCCAGAAGGTTGGAAAGCGCCTGTGCAATCAGATCGCGATCCGCCTGCACGAACAACTCGCCGCCCGGCATGTAGCTGAAGGTCAGGTTCTTCTCTTCACAGGCAGGCTCATAGAGCTCCGCCATTTCGTCCGTGATGCCGGTGACGTTGATGCGCCGGAATGACCCTGTCGCGCCCGCCTGCACGCGCGAGAGGCGCAGCACGGCGTTGAACGTGTCCAGCACGCCATCGACTTCCTCGATCGATTTCGCCAGTGCATTGCGCGGGCCGTCCGCATTCTCGTTGCGCAACCCGCCCTCCAGCCTGTTGCGCAGCCGTGTGAGCGGAGACCGCAGATCGTGCGCGATGGAATCCCCCGCCGAGCGGGATGAAATCACCAGCCGCTGCAGCTTGTTCAACATGGCGTTCAGCTGTTCGGACAGGCGGTCGAATTCGTCGCCCGATCCATCCACCGGCGCACGCCGCGACAAATCCCCCGCCATGACTTCTTCCGCAGTTCGCGCCAGTTGCTCGGCCCGCTGCGCCGCCGATCGCGAAATCACCACGCCGCCGATCAGCGACAGCACGAAGCCCACGACAGCCGAGCGCCACACCACCTCCGTGATGCGCCGGTTCATCTCGCCCAGTTGTCCAAGATCGTAGGCGACCATCAGCACGCCGCCGCCGGCAAGCCGCGAGATGCGTCCCTCGGCCGAACGCCGCACAGGCTGTCCGTCCGGGTTGCGCACGTCGTATTCGAAATTCACATCGACGACCTGATCGACGGGCGCGGGGGCCGGAAGGAAATCGAAATCGCCGGCGGACTTCTGGCCCGTGCTGTCCTGCAGGAGATAGAAGAATTTGCCGCGCGCGCCGGATCGCTCCGTCACCGCCTGGTTCAGACGATCGAAGCCGCCGCGATTGGCTGCTGACAGTTCCTGGAATTCGGCATTCAGTTCCGCCTCGGCCTGCCGGCTGAGGTGGCCGGCCGTTTCATAGTAGAGATAGGCGAGGAGCGAGGCCGAGAACAAAATGAAAATCGAGGCGTGCAGCAGCGCCAGCCGGAACGTTGTCGTCCGAACCAGCGCTGGCAGGCGGCCGATCTTCATCGCTCAGCGCTTCATGCTTCGAGACGATAGCCCGCGCCGCGCACCGTATGCAGCAGGGGCCGGTCGAAGTCCTTGTCGATTTTCCCGCGCAGGCGCGAAACATGCACATCGATCACGTTGGTCTGGGGATCGAAATGATAGTCCCAGACTTTCTCCAGCAGCATGGTGCGCGTCACGACCTGGCCGGCATGGCGCATGAGGAATTCGAGCAGACGGAATTCGCGCGGTTGAAGGTCGATCTTCTGGCCGTCGCGATGCACGGTGCGGGCAAGCAGGTCCATCTCGAGACCGCCAACGGTCAGGCGCGTCGTCGGGATGTCGCCCGTCGCGCGCCGCCCCAGCGCCTCGACGCGGGCCACAAGCTCGCTCGGCGCATAAGGCTTCACGAGATAGTCGTCGCCGCCCGCCTTCAGGCCCTCGACACGGTGATCCACCTCGCCCAGCGCCGACAGGAACAACGCAGGCGCACGGCCGCCGCCATCCCGATAGCTCTTCAGCAGTTGCACGCCGTCCATGCCCGGAAGCATGCGATCGACCACGAGCGCGTCATAGTCGCCCGACTGCGCCTGATTGAGACCGGACTCGCCATCGCCGCACACATCGACGAAATGCCCGGCTTCGCTGAGAACCTGTTTGACGAAAGCGGCGGCGTCCGCGTCGTCTTCGATGACGATGATCTTCATGGATCAGCCTGCGGGTGTAATTTCAATGGGACGGAGAACGGTAAGATCGCCACACCGGGCCTGATTGCCACACCCCACGCGCGCGACAACGTCCTTCTTGCCCTGCGCGAGCGCTGCGGCGACAGCGTCCTGGTAGTCTTTCGGCGTCTTCACGGCTTTCATGTTGATTTCGAGGATCGCGTCTCCTGGGAAAACGCTGGCCTTGGAAAGCGAACCGCGCGGCTCGACCGTGACGACTATGAGCCCTGTGCCAGCCGCGCCAACATCGAACTTGCCGGCCTCTTCCGACGTCATCGCGCGGATGGTGCCGCCTTCGATCTTCACATCGTCGGAACTGGGGCGAGGCGGCGTCATGCCCGCGCGGGCCGGATCAGGCTCGCCGGCGGCAAGGGCGCGGTCGTCACGCGCACGCACTGTCACGCGGATTGTCTGCTCCTTGCCTTCGCGAATGACGCGGAAGGTATTCTCCGTGCCAGCAAGCAGGCTGCCGACGCGCTGCGTCAGCTGGCGCGTATCCTTCACGTCATCGCCATTGACCGAAATGATGATGTCGCCCCGCTTGATGCCGCTGGCTTCGGCCGGGCCGCCCGTCGTGACAGAGCGTACGATGGCGCCGGCATTGTGCTTGAGGCCCCACGCATCGGCGAGGCGCTGGTCGAGGCTCTGGATCTCGACGCCCAGCCAGCCGCGAATGACCTTGCCATCGCGGATCAGCGTGTCCGAAATCGACTTCGCGGCCTTGGCGTCGATGGCAAAGCCAATGCCCACGCTGCCGCCGCCGGTATCCGAGAAGATCATCGTGTTGACCCCGATCACCTCGCCCGAGAGGTTGAACGTCGGGCCGCCGGAGTTGCCGCGGTTGATGGCGGCGTCGATCTGGATGAAGTCGTTATAGTTGCCGCTGTTGAACTCGCGGCCATCAGCCGAAACGATGCCGGCCGTCGCCGTGCCGCCAAGGCCGAACGGATTGCCGACCGCGACGACCCAATCGCCGACACGCGGTTTGTTTTTCGTCGCGAACTGCACGTAAGGATAAGTGCCGGCCTTCTTCACCTTCAGCACGGCAAGATCGGTCTGCTCGTCGGAGCCGACAAGCTCGGCTTCAAGCTGCGTGCCGTCCTTCAAGGTCACCGTCACTTCACGCGCATTCTCGACAACGTGGTGATTGGTGACGATGTAGCCCGCGCCAGTGATGAAGAAGCCCGAGCCGAGCGCGTTGCCTTCTTGATCCTGTTCGGGATTGCTTTCGTCCTCGCCCTCGCCGAACTGGTCTTCGTACTCCTCGAAGCCAGGCAGGCCGCGGAACTGGTCGAACACGCCGTTGCGGGCCGACGCCTTGATCTCGGTCGTGACCTGGACACTGACGACGGCGGGGCTCACCTTGTCGATCAGGTCGGCGAAGCTCATCGGCGCGCCAGGCGGCGGCGTCACGACGATGGGGCCCGTGGAGGTCTGGGCGATGGCGGGCGCGACAAGCATGGGCGCGGCCAGCGAGGCGCTTGCCGCCACCGCGAACAAGCTCGCGCCGATCGCAATCCGACCGATCCGCACCATTCTCTTTTCTCCCATCTCTAACTTCCCCGGCATCGCCAGCGCGTCGAGTTACTGTTCTCAATCCTAGGCGGCAGTTCCAGCCGCGCAACAGCAAGTGGCTGCCCGACGACTTGCTCAACTCGCAACCCGCGCGGCGAGCGGCCCGAAGAGGCCGCACAACCCCACTAACGTTGCACTTTAAGGCAATCCTGCGGCAGCGCCAGAGGCGTAGCAGGCGGATTCCGCGCCAATTTATCGGCGCCAGGCAGGGCGGATCAGGCGTCCTCGCCGCTCCGGTCGTCCGGCACGGGAGCAAGCGCGCGAGGCCGGTTTCGCACCAACCGCACGCCGAACACAGCCAGTCCTCCGGCCAGCAGGGCAAAAGGAAAGCCCCACAACAGCATGCCCCAGCCGTCCACTGGCGGCCTGAACGAGATATACTGGCCGTATCGCGTGATGAAGAATTCGCGGATTTCCGCGTCGCTGGCGCCTTCGGCGATCTGCTTGCGAATCGTCCTGCGGGCATCGACGGCCATGTCGGCGGTGGACTGCGAGACTGGTTCGTTCTCGCACACCATGCACCGCGTCTCGCGCATCAGGGACTGCGCGCGCGCTTCCTGCGCGTCGTCGGGTAGAGGCTGCTCAAGCGGCAAGGCCTGCATCAGCAGGGCGATCACCTGCCCGATCATGCCGAGACTCCGGCGCCAGCGGGAGGCGCAACCGAGGCAGCCGCCGCCACCGCCGCTTCATCCCTGACCGGCGCGCGCCGGCGAAGGCGTGCGGCAAGCGACATGAAGCCGCCCAGCGCGATAAGCCCGGCGCCGCCGAACACCCAATCGATCAGCGGGTGATGCGCGATCCTGATGCGCCAGACATTGTCCCGGTCGCGCAACTGGTCTCCCAGCGCGACATACACGTCCCCGCCCATCGTCTTGCGGATTGCCACCTCGGTGGTTCCCATCTCCGAGACCGGATAGCTGCGCTGCTCCGGCAGCAGCGTTTCCGTCCGGCCGTCATGCGTGGCGAGAATTTCACCGCGCGTCGCGACATAGTTCGGACCATCGACGATCTTCACGCCCTGGAACTCGAACGTCCAACCCGCCATCTGCGCCGTCTCGCCCAGCCCGAGCGGAAAGGTCTGCTCGGTGCGCGCCGCTGTTTCCACGGTTGCGCCGATAACGAACAGGCCCATGCCGATATGGGCGATGGCCATGCCCCAGACGGTGAGCGGCAGTTTGACGAGACGCTTCACGCCGCCCGCGCCCGCGCGCCGCAACAGATCCTGCCCCACGCCGAAGATCGCCCAGACGCCGACCAGCACGCCATAGCCGAGGAAGACGCCCCAGCCGCCCAGCGCCATTGCGCCGATAGCGGCAACGATCGCCACGACAGCCGACGGCAGCAGCCATTTGAGCAGCGGCGAAAGCTCCGCCTTGCTCCAGGGTGCGGCTTGCGCCAGCGGCATGAACAGCAGCAGGAACGCCACCATGGGCGCGAGCGTCAGCTGGAAATACGGCTCGCCGATCGACATCGACGCCGCCTCCGGCGAGATCATCTGCGCCTCGCCCAGCCATTGCAGCACCATGGGCGTCACCGTGCCCACGAGCACCAACGCCGCCGAAACCGACAGGAACAGGTTGTTGAGCACGAGTGCGCCCTCGCGGCTCACCGGATCGAACTCCGGCCCCGCCTTCAGCTGCGGCGCGCGCCATGCAAACAATCCGAGCGCTGCGCCCCCCGCCAGCCCCAATCCGACAAGCAGGATCGTCCCGCGCGCCGGATCGACCGCGAACGCATGCACCGACGTCAGCACGCCCGAGCGTACGAGGAACGTACCCAGCAATGACAGGCAGAACGCCACAACGGCAAGGAACACCGTCCACGACGCCATCCCGCCGCGCTTTTCCGTGACGATCAGCGAGTGAACCAGCGCGGCTGCGACCAGCCAGGGCATGAAGGACGCATTCTCGACCGGATCCCAGAACCACCAGCCGCCCCAGCCAAGCTCGTAATAGGCCCAGATGGCCCCGAGCGCGATGCCGATGGTCAGGAAGCTCCAGGCGCCGAGCGCCCACGGGCGCGTGCGGCGCGCCCAGTCGCGGTCGATCTGTCCGTTGATAAGCCCCGCGGCGGCCAGCGAGAACACGAACGACATCCCGACATAGCCGAGATAGAGGAAGGGGGGATGGAGAGCGACCGCCGGGTCCTGCAGCAGCGGGTTGAGGCCCGCGCCATCGAACGGCGGATCGGCGAGCCGCGTGAACGGGCTCGACACGAACAGCAGATAGCAGAACGAGCCCACGGTCAGCAGACCCTGCACGCCCAGCGCACGGTCGCGCAGCTTGCCTTCACGCATGGTCAGCGCGGCAAGCGCGCCATAGCCAGCCATGATGAGACACCAGAGAAGCATCGAGCCCTCATGGTTCCCCCACGCGCCGGCGATCCTGTAGAGCAGCGGTTTCTGCGAGTGCGAGTGCGCAGCAACGAGTTCGACCGAGAAGTCGAGCCGGACGAAGCTGACGATCAGCGCCAGCATCGACAGCGCCGCGAACATCGCGCCGGCAACCGCCAGCCGCCGCGCGGCCTCGCCGCCGGAGGTCAGGCCGAGCACACTCTGGCCAACCGCCGCGCCCAGCGCGAGGAAAGCGAGCAGGTGTCCGAGTTCCGCGATCACGTAGCCGACCCGTCGCCGCAGATCATCGTGCCGTCAGCCATGGCGCTTTCGCCGCCGCTCTCGGCCGCGCGCTTGAGCGAGTCGTAGGCTTCCTTCGGCATGTAGTTCTCGTCGTGCTTGGCGAGCACGCGGGTCGCCACCAGCGTCCCCTCCGTGTCGAACCTGCCCTCGGCAACGACGCCCTTGCCTTCAACGACCATGTCGGGCGGGATGCCGTCGAACACGACCGGCACTGTGTGCTTGCAATCGGTGATGCGGAACTGAAGCAGCTTGCCGTCCTCGCCATGCGTCTGGCTGCCGACTTCGATCAGGCCGCCGACGCGCACATTCTGCTTGAACGAATCGGCGCCCTTCGCGGCGATATCGGATGGCGACTGGAAGAATGCGACCGCGCCGCTGAAGCCGATGACGCCCAGCGCAACCGCGCCCGCCATCAGCACGCCGGCGGCGCCGATGAACCAGAGCCTTTGAGAACGCTTGCGCATGTTGGGCGGCTCCACAGGGCCGGTCTGGGGCAACCGGCAGGCTCGAATATATTTGCCTGAACGACGCTGCGCCAGCGACACGATGGCGCGAAGAGCATCACTTATTCGGGGGAATTTCCGCCTGGATCGGGAGCCGGCGCGTCAACCCCAAACATTTGCCGCATCGCAGCGAACATCTGTGTCTCGGGCCCGCCCGGCGGAATACGCGGCTCAATGCTGGCCCAGAGGGCCTCCGCATCAGCCTTCCGGCCCTGCAGCCAGAGACCAATTCCTGCCATATACCCCACCCGCAACTCGTCCGGCCGCGCCTGGAACACCGCCAGATAGAGGTTGGTGGTGATGGGATCGAGTTCCAGCGTCGTCTTGAACCGCAGGTCAGCGAGGCGCGCCGCCGCGTCCACGTCATTACCGTCGCGGCGCAGAGCCGCCGCATAGGCGTCCAGCGCCTGCGTCAGGCTCTGCTGGACAATCCCTGCCTGCCGGCCCGCCTCGGCTTCACGCCCGGATTCCAGCAGCACGCGACCCGTCGCCTGGGCCTGCCCGGCGATGGTCTGGTAGTTGTCGCCAATGGTCACATAGGGGCGCGGATCGGTGGGGTTGTCCTGCGCCTGCTTCTGCGCAACCGCAATGCGTTCGCGCGGCAGAACGCTCTCAGGATCATCGCGCTCGCGCTGCTGGATCTCCGCAAGCCGCCCATCGAGCGGACGGTCGCCAAGATCCGGCCGGCCCAGCGCAAAGTACGCGCCCGCCGCGATCAGCCCCACGACCAGCACGCCAATGCGCGTCGCCGTCGACTTGGCGATGAACCACGCGCCGCCAAGGACGAAGACTGCCGCAACAAGGATCAGCCAGGTCACAGCGGCGCCGCCGGAAGCTCAAGACGCGCCCGCAGGCCGCCGATGGGACTGTCTTCCAGGTGCAGCCGACCGCCGTAAATGTCCGCGAGTTCGGTCACGATCGACAATCCCAATCCGGTTCCCGGCGCCGACTCGTCGAGACGCTTGCCGCGCTCCAGAGCCTTGGCCCGATGTTCAGGCGGTAATCCCGGCCCGTCGTCGTCAACAGATATCTGCAGGCCGTCGTCGTTCCGGGTGACCTTCACATTGATCCGCGACTTGCACCATTTGGCCGCGTTCTCCAACAGGTTTCCGATCAACTCGTCGAAATCGCCGCGCTCCCCACGAAAAATTGCGTTGGCGTCAACATCGACGTCGATAGCCAGCCCCTTGTCGCGATGCAGCCGCTCCAGCATGCGCGCGATGCCTTCCACCGGCTCGCGCACATCGGTACGCGCGCCCAGCACTTCGGCCTGCGCGGCTGCCTGCGCGCGCTTGAGATAATGCGTCACATTGCTGGTCATCGCCTCGGTCTGGCGCCGCACCAGTTCGGACAGCTTGTCCGATCCCTTCGCCTCGTTCTTCAACACGGCAAGCGGGGTCTTGAGCGCATGCGCAAGATTGCCCACATGCGTGCGCGCGCGCTCCACGACCTTGCGATTGTGCGTGATCAGCGTGTTGATCTCGGTCACAAGCGGTGTGAGTTCGGTGGGATATTCGCCGTCCAGATTGTCGCGCCGGCCCGCGCGCACGTCGCCGAGATTGTGCTGGATCGTATGCAGCGGCCGCAGGCCGTAGCGGATCAGGATGACGATGCCCGCGACGAGACCAACGGCCAGCACGAACAGCGAGATGCCCAGGCTCAGCGCGAAGGCGCCAACCGCCTTGTCCGCCGCTGTCCTGTCGATGCCCGCCATCAGCACGACAGGCATCGGGCGGTTCGGGAAGATGACCGCCTGAACGCCAACGCGCAGCCACGCAGGCGGCGGCAACGGCTTGTCGTCAGCGCCTTCAGGTACAGGCGGGCACAAGCGTTTCGCGTTGGAATGCTCCCTCGTGCAGTGCCCCGGCGCCAGAACCTCCGCGATCACCATCGCACCGGGCTTGGCCACCGCCGCCGCGATTGCTTCGGTGGGAACGTCCGGTTCGTCGTCCTCGTCATAGCTCTGCGAATAGAAATGCCGCGTCACTGCATTCCGGGAATCGATCTCGAGAAACGCCCAGTACCGGCCGGACAGGCCCAGCTTGAACTTCTCATCGCCGGGAAGCAGCGACTCCGTAACGATGATGTCCCCGGTGTCGCCAGTGTTGAGCGCTGCCGCAAGCGAGCGCAGCGTATCGTTGTTCTGGCTGTCGAGCTGCTGCTCGGCCTCGGACCTGTAGAAGGTCAGCAGGAACCAGCCGGTGATCACGAGCACAACCGCGCTCCAGATCGCCGTGGCAATCAGCATGCGGCGTGAAATCGAACCGCGCGTCAGCGCGCCCGATACCTCGGCCCCCGATTTGTCGGCCATGCTATTCCGCTACGTGTTCAACCTTGGGATCGATCAAACGATATCCCAAACCACGCTCCGTCAAGATACGGTTCGAACCGATCTTGCGGCGAAGGCGGCCGACGAACACCTCGATGGTGTTCGAATCGCGGTCGAAGTCCTGATCGTAGATGTGCTCGACCAGTTCGGTACGCGGCACGACCCGGCCCTGATGGTGCATCAGATAGGACAGCACGCGGTATTCGTGCGACGTCAGCTTGATCGGCTCACCGTTGACTGAAGCTCGCGCGGCGCGCGTATCGACGCGCAGGTCGCCGCATTCCAGCGCGGCGCTGGCATGGCCCGCAGCCCGGCGCAGCAGGGCGCGAAGCCGCGCCAGCAGTTCTTCGGTGACGAACGGCTTGGTCACGTAATCGTCGGCGCCGGCATCGAAGCCCGCGACCTTCTCGCTCCAGCGATCGCGCGCCGTCAGGATCAGCACCGGCATATCCTTGCCCGTGTTGCGCCATTTCTCGAGCACGCGCACGCCGTCCATCTTGGGGAGGCCAAGGTCCAGCACGACGGCATCATAGGGCTCGGCCTCGCCGAGGAAGTGGCCTTCCTCGCCGTCCGGCGCGAGGTCCACGGCATAGCCGGCCTGCACCAGCGCTTCGGTAAGCTGGCGGCCCAGATCGGGATCATCCTCGACGACAAGGATACGCATCGGCTTGGACCTATTCCTCTCTGCCAGTCTTGGCGTTCACACGGATGTTGAGGCGTCGACCGTCCCCCGTGACCCACGAAATAATGTAGTGATCGCCCTGCTTCCGGTAATTGACCTTATCGCCGCCGTACTTGTCCTTCAGCATCTGAAAGACTCGGCTGGGCGGCACATCCTGCCGCTCAGGCGAACGCTCGCGACGCGGCGTGTCCCACTGCGAAGACGGCAGGCCGTCGCCACGCTGGAAATGTTGCTCGAAGGAGACGCGATCCGCCTGTTGCCGTTGCGCCTGAGCGGGCGCGGCCATGACCAACATGGCCGCGGCGACGACAAGGGGGGGCAAGGCTATGCGTTTCAACATGCCCAAGTGTGTAAGTCCGGGTCGGTGAACCCATACTGAACGGTTCCGCCCAAAACGGGCAACGTGCAGGCGCGACTGCATAATTTCGCTCATCTGGGGATTAACGGGGGATATCGGCCTTGCGGCCGGGCCAGGTTCGCACGAACTCGCGAAGCTCCGGGTCGTCTTTTCTTGGCAATACAATCAACAGCCTGACCAGCAGGTCGCCGGGATTCGGCCGGGTCTGGACGCCCTTGCCGCGCAGTTTCAGCAGATCCCCGGAATTGGATCCGGGCGGGACCGAAAGCGTCACGGGCCCCGACGGCGTAACCACCGGCACCTTCCCGCCCTCGACCGCCTCCGCAAGGGAAATTCGGAGGTCCATCCGCACATCATCATTCTCGCGCCGGAAGGTCGGATGGGAGGCGACCGTAATCTCCACCAGCGCGTCACCCGCCGGGCCATTGCCCGTTCCGGGTAGACCCTGACCTTTGAGGCGCAGCGTCTGCCCGGAGTTCAGCCCTGCGGGAATCGCAAGATCGAGCGAGCGGCCATCCGACATGGTCACGCGGCGGCGCCCGCCATTCACGGCATCGAGGAAATCGACCTCCATGCGATAGCGCACATCCTCGCCGCGCGCCTGACCAAAGCCGCGCGCCCCGCCGCCACGGCTGAAAAGCCCGTCGAACAGGTCTTCGAACGCATCGGCCCTGTTTGACCGCGTCTTCGCGCCGGCAAATCCGCCAAAGCCGGCGCCTGGCTGGAAATGCGGGCGCTCATTGCCTTCAGCATCGATTTCGCCGCGATCGAATCGCGCGCGCTGGGGTTCATCGGTGAGGAGGTTGAAAGCAGCCGTCAGGCGCTTGAAGCGCTCTGCGCTGGCCTTGTCATTCGGGCGCACGTCCGGGTGCAGCTCTTTTGCGAGCTTGCGGTAGGCCTTGCGAATTTCCTCGGCGCTTGAGGACTTGGGTACGCCCAGCGCCGCATAGGGATCCCAGCTCAACTGCCGATCCTTGCTCTGAGCCCGCGCTCTATCGTGGAGCCGCTCTACAACGCAAGACAAGCCGGAAGATGGGTATTTTGGGGCAACACCCCCGCTTTCGGCGTTTACGGCGCTGGAATCCCCAGTTGCCGGGCCGCCCAGCCCCCCGGCTGGCCATCGGCGCCGACCTGGGCAACCTCGACCAGCGCATCCCCGCCGGCCGGAAAATCCGCGACTCGCTCCGCCGCCGGATAGATCGCATGCGAAGCATCCACCTCCCAGGATCGCGCGCCGCCCGGCCCCGAAATCCGCACTGCATAGCGCTCCGGCATCGACAGCGGCGGCTCGCCCGCGATCCACGGGTCGCCATCCCTGCGCGCACGCCGAATCCAGCCGATCTCGATATCGCCGCCCGTCCAGCTCGTCCGCAGATGCGCGGGCAACCATTCCCGCTCCGCAACAGCCCCGAACGTCTCCGCACCCGTCCAGAGGCCGTCCGCGCCATGCAGGGCCGCGCCAGCCCGCCAGACAAGCTCCAGCCCGCGCTCCCATCCAGCAATATCGAGGCGCGTCTCGGCTCCCGTGAGAAACATCACGCGCGCACCTTCCGGCGCGCCAGCCGCCATCGCCGCCTCGCTGCCTTGCTGTCCGCGCAGCAGCGTATCGAGCCGATACTTCCCCGGCCCAACCAGTTCGGCGCTCACATACTGGATCGCTTCCCAGCCGGCCTCCGTCTCGACCAGCGCGGTGTTCGCGCCATTCAGAACGGCCGCTTCAGTCCGCGACACCAGATCGCCGCCAACCACATCCACCCATATCGACGCCTCCTGCCACCGCCCCGACACATGCGGATACATCGCGCCAGCAAGCCGCCCCATCGTGCAGGCGCGCGTGATCTCTCCGCGCACACGCATCTGGTCCACAGTCGCGCCCGCCTCGAACACAACGCGGCCCGGCCATGGCGACACGAACGCAAACCCGATCGGACGCTGATCATCTTCCTGCCCTGGTAGCGCTGGCGCATCGACGATCACCACATCAGGCTCGC
This sequence comes from uncultured Rhizobium sp., assembly GCA_964529555.1. Classification (GTDB taxonomy): domain Bacteria; phylum Pseudomonadota; class Alphaproteobacteria; order Caulobacterales; family Hyphomonadaceae; genus UBA7672. The sequence goes on along the minus strand of CAZGWV010000005.1, from coordinate 33,805 downwards.
CGGGAGACACAGCCTCATGTTCCTGCGCCGGCAGAGCTGGTGTCAGGACCGGCGCGGCAATCGCCCCCGCACGAACCGCGCGAAAAGTTATGGTCGCCGCATCCGACCGCTCCGTGATCCGCCACGTCACGCCATCGAGCTCGACCGCATCGCCCGGCTCGATCACCAACCCGTCCGCCGTCATGGCGAACTGCATCCCGGTCCGCGACAGCCGCAGACCTTCTGACAAGTCGCGCGCGCATTGCCGCGCCTGATCCTCATCCATCGCAATCGGCAGTGCGACGTCCATAATCTCGTCCGTCGCCGCAAGCTCAGCCGACGCCAGCCCCGGCATGTGATCCGCCTCGGACGCAATATAGGCCACGCGCACGCCCGGCATACTGGCCTCCAGCCCCGTCCGCGTGATTTCCGTCGAAGGCTTGTCCTGCAGCACGAGCCTGCCAGCAGACAATTCCGCCACCTGATCACCGCGCATGCGGAACACCATCACACCATCGCGCTCGGTGCAGTCGACGCCATAGGCGCGCACCAATGGCTCCAGCACACTCCGCGCACTCGCCGGACCATCGAACGCATAGCCGGTCACAATCCCTGCAAGTCCGCCCGTATCCGCCTCCGCGCCAGCACGCGCAGCGACATCCCCGACAACATCCGACAACAGCGCCAGCCCCGTGCGCCCATTCAGCCAGTGCCCCAATCGCCAGTTGTCCGCATCGCTCCACACATCATCGCGCAACGGAAAGGCCGGAAACGGCCGCGCATCCCATGCCCACAACGCAATACCGTCCGCAGGCAACATTCGCCCGGCATAGGCCGAAGAAACCGGATTGTTGCCGGCATCGCTCCAGAACGCATGAAACGTCTCGATTGCCCGCCGCTGCACGACGTCATCGCGTTGCCCATTCGAGAAATGCGGCAACGCGCTCTCCGAACTTTTGGGGTCATAGAACACGTTCGGCTGGTTCGCGCCCTTGTCCACCGCCGGCACGCCCATCTCGACAAACCGCACGGGCTTCATCCCCGGTGTCCACGCCGTCGGCGCCATCTGCCTTGCACCCGCGACGCGCGGATGATGCGCATGGCTCCACCAGCCCGCGATATCCTTCTGCCGATACACCCACGGCTCGCCGTGCGCGCCATCCGTTATCGGCAACCGATCCTGATCGAGCCGACCATCCGCATCCGCGTAGTACCAGTCAAAGGCTTCACCCGCCGCAATGTTGCTCGCGAGATAATTCTTCGCGCGGCCATCCCGCCAGGCCGCATCGGCATGCGCATCCCCATCGCGCCAGTCCGCCATCGGCGGATACCAGTCCACGCCCACATAGCTGATCGCCTCATGCGCCCACAGCGCATCGAGCGGGAAGGCCACATCGTCGCCATCGACATGCGCGCCATACTCCGTCCAGTCCGCTGCATAGCTGATCTCGCAATCCGGCCCGACAATGCCCCGCACATCCGCCGCCAGATCGATCAGCGCGCTCGCCGCCGGATATCCGCCGCCCACTTTCGTCCGCGTCAGCCCCGGCAACTCCGAGCCAATCAGCAATCCATCCGCGCCAGCTTCCACAGCCATATCCGCATAGTGAAGAATGAACGCGCGATACTCTGCAAAGAACGCCGCCACTTGCGCCCCCACATCGCCCCCCACCGCCGCGATACGCCCACGCCACGGAAACGCCGGCTGCGTCCCCACGCCATCAAGAGCCGGAAGCGCACTCCCGACAGGAATGTCCATCAGGAGAAACGGATAGAGCGTCACATGATAGCCGCGCGCCTTCAGCATGGCGACGGCCTGCTTCACGCTTTCGTCCGATGGCGTCCCGCCATAACTCGGTCGCCCATCGACGGATGACACGACATACGCATCGCCGCGCCCGATGCCCGCGACACGCCATGCATGCGGCTTCGTCGACTTCGCCGCGATCTCGACACCAGGCCGGATTGCGCATTCGCCACAGCGCAGATCATCGCCGAACCACGCGACCACCAGATTGACGCGCGAGACATTCGGCAGTTCAGCCTCAAGCTGATCCAGCGACGCCTCGAAGTCGCTCTTCATCTCCGCGCCGTGCAGGTTTTCAGCGGCCTCCTGGCCCGGTCCGATCTTTCGCCGCACGATCTCCGTCGCCAGCGCAAACTCGCCCGAACCGGGGATCATGTTCACCGCACGCGCAACAGTCTCCAGCCGCATATCGTCGCTCGCCGCCGGCCGCACCACCTCAAACGACAGCTGCGGCATACGCCCGCCGAACTGATCGACGGGCATGTCCTCGAACACGATGTAGGCCAGCCCCGCATAGGCAGGCGCAGCGCCAGCGCCCTCGATCGCTTCGATCAACGGATCGCAAACCTGATCTTCCGACCCGCGATAAAGCCGCCATGTCGCCTGTGAAAGATCGAACGGCTCGCCATTGGCCCAGCACCGGCTCACACGCGAAACCTCGCCCTCGCACAACCCAACCGCAAAGCTCAGCGAGTAGGAGTATGTCGCCACACGCGGCCCGCCCTTGCCGCCTTCAACGTCGCGCCGCTCCTTGAAACGCGCCGCCCAGATCAGCTGCCCGCCGACGCGGCTACGTCCATAGACGACGGGAATGCCCGCGCCCTCGCGCCCCTCCACCAGATGAAACGCCTTAAGTCGAGGTCCCTGCGCAACCGGCGACAGGAACTGCATGTCGATGGCAAGCCCCGCGAGCCGCCCCGCCGTCTCGCCCAGAAACGCCAGGCTGCCCGGAAGCAGCGCCTGACCTGCGGCAGCGCCAAGCTTGCCGAGCACAAGTTCAGCCATCACGGCCTCCCATAAACTTAATGTCGTTGAAAGGCGCGGCGATCAGCCGACGCCCGGAAACGCGAACGCAGCCGCGATGCGTCTGCGCCACCACGGCACGAGCCGCGTCTCGCAAACCGATCGTCCCCAGTAAGCGTGGATGATCCTGTCGTGGCCCGATATGATCGCGGCATGCTTGGCCGGCGCGCCCAGCGCCATGCGAAACAGCAGCACGTCGCCGACACCGGCCTCGCCCACCGCCACCTCGCGCATATGCCGCCGCGCGGCGTCGAGCAGCGTCTCTTGCCCCAGCACCTCCGCCCAGTCCGGCGTATAGCCCGGCGCCCGCTCGGGCTCCGGCCCCACGATCTCGCGCCACACGCCGCGCACGAGCCCGAGGCAGTCCGCCCCCGCGCCCAGCACACTGGCCTGATGCCGATACGGCGTGCCCAGCCAACGCCGCGCCTCGGCGACGACGGCCTCCCGCGAAAGCGCGCTCATGTGCGTCTCCCGCCATCGTTGACCGCGCCAGCCGCCGGCCCGTTCAATACGGCCTCCGGCCCCGGCATATGCGGAAAACCACGGAAGCGCGCTGCGTTGGAGAACTTCGCGCGGCAGGTCCCGAAAGCCTTGTCGCATCCCGCCGTGGCGACGAAAGCATCACCCTCGGCAATGTCCGCGCGGATCACGCCGCTGATCTCGATCCCGTCGCCGGCATGCCGAACAATCCGCGCCTCAAGCCCCGCATTCTCGCCCGACGTCCAGAGCAAGCGCCCGCCTGTGAACCAGCCCGAAGCAAATGTCTCCACCGCATCGCTGCGAAACGACATACCGCCCACCGCATGATCGACTACGCCGGCAACACGATACGCCGCCCCTTCAAGATCGACACCACAGCGCGCATCGCCCACGTCAGCATCGCAGCGCCGCGCATAGACGCGCCCGATATCGCGCTCCAGCCCCGCCTTGAGGCTCACCAGTTCGGCGGAATAGCCGCCGCCCGCGCGCACAATCTCGGACAGCGCGCCGGACCACACCATGATCCTGCGTGCGACCGCACGCCAGTCCACGCGCCACACATCAACCCGCGCGCCATCCCACAGCCCCGCATCGAGATCGCTCTCAGCTATGAACTCCAGCGACAACGCGCCCTGTCCCGCCGCGCGCCCTGGCGCCAGCCCCGAACTCGTCTCCAGCGAAACAAGCTCAAGCCCGGCCACAGGCGCGTAGCTCACGCCATCGAATACCAACTCCGCATCATGGTCCGTCGCCCCGAACACCTGCCCGTCGCGCCGCGTGAAACGCCAGCAATGGCACAGGCTCGTCGTCTCCGCCGCGAGCCGCGCGGCGAACTCTTCCGAAATCTCTCGCATC
>CAZGWV010000005.1:10431-29561 GCA_964529555.1 uncultured Rhizobium sp. | reverse complement strand
TCCACCGGATCGCGAAAGCGGAAGCCATGCAGCCGCCCGCCACGCGCCTCGAAGAAGGCGATCAACTCGTGCGCCGCATCCAGCCGCAGCACAGTCCCGCCCACATCCCACCTGCGCCGCGAGCCGCCCCAACGCGCATTGCGACTCTCCGCGCCCGAGGCCAGGCGCACCACCTCGGTCATCCGCTCAGGACCACCCACCGCGCCCATCGACGCGGCCAGCGGCAATCTCACCTCATGGAACCCCATCACAGGAATCGCGCTCCCCGCCGCGCCGCGCGTGCAATCGCCGCAGCAGCCTGGTTCGTCGAATTCCGCTCGCTCTCGCCCGCGCCTCCCGGCGCTCCAAACGCCCCCTCCAGCACGCTCTCCAGCGCCAACTCCGCAAAGCGCTCGAAGAAGCGCCGCGCCATCCGATCGAGATCCTCCTCGCCGCCGCGCAGAATGCGCGCCAGCTCCCGCTCCACCGATTGCGTCGCTTTCAGCAAGGCCTGCTCCATCGCATCCGCCGCGCGCTGGGCCGTATCGTCACGCTCATCCGTCATTGCCGCCTCCCATCAATCCGCTGCAAACGTGACGACGCCGCTGGAGACGAGCCGGATCGCAATCTGGGCCTGATCGTCATGCTCGCCGCCATAGGCCAGCTCCGAAATCTGGAACCGGCCGGTCATCGTCCCGAAGTCGGGAATCGCAAGGCGCAGCATCGGCGCCTCGCCGTTGAAATACGCCGCGCGCATCCGCGCATCCGACGCTGCATCGAGAAACACGCCGCGCCCCGCCACTTCCGCGCGCTTGGTCGCCGCCTCCGCGATCAGTTCGCGCCACGCGCTCGGGCTTGCCGCCGTCGTCGCCTCCACGAGCCCCGCCGTCAGGCTGATCGTTCGCGCGCGAATACCCGCGACCAGCAGGAAGGCTTCCGGCTCGCCGCCATCGCCAATGCTGATCAGCACGTTGCGGCCCTGCTGGCCTGCCATCGCTCTCTCCTTCTTGGAAAACAGGTGTTGACAGGCAACCTTTTGGTTGCCTATTGAAAGATATGGATCTGGTGTTCCGGGCCCTCGCGGACGAAAGCCGTCGCGCACTGCTCGACAGTCTCAGCGCCCAAAGCGCGCAGACGCTCGCCGAGTTGTGCTCAGGGCTGTCGATGACGCGACAGGCCGTCTCGAAACACCTTGCGATCCTCGAAGACGCCAACCTCGTCGCGACCGAAAAACGCGGCCGCGAGAAATTGCACTATCTCAACCCGGTGCCGATCGCCGAGATCGCCAATCGGTGGATACGCAAGTTCGAACGCCACAAGATCGACGCCCTTGTCGATCTCAAACGCAGACTGGAGTCAGAATGACGCCGGACGACAAACTTCCCGCCCGCGCCGACTACGTGGCCGTCACCTACATCAACGCCCCGGTCGAGCGCGTCTGGCGCGCCTTCACCGATCCAGCCGATCAGGCGACTTATTTCGGCGGCAAGACAGAGATCGGCGAAGCAGGGCAACCTTGGATTCGCCATGCGACGGACAAATGGCCCGCCATCACCGGCACAGTTCTCGCGAAACAACCGCCGAACCGGCTGCTGCTCACCTGGGGCTTCGACGACAATCCGCCGCCCGACCGCGTGGAATTCCTGATCGAAGCTGCGGAGAACGGAACCACGCGCGTCACCATCAGGGAATATCATGGCCGCAAATGGCCGGAGGACATCACCGACAGTGCCGTGCAGGGTTGGGCAGCGCTTCTCGCCGGCCTCAAGACAATCGTCGAAACCGGCAAAGCCCTGCCATCCCCCTTCTAGGAACGCGCCCCATGACCGGCAGCCGCTTCGTCTATGTCACCTACATCCGCACCACGCCCGAGAAACTCTGGGCCGCGCTGACCGAGCCGGAGTTCACCCGCCAATACTGGGCCGGCACTTACCAGGTCTCCGACTGGAAGGTCGGTTCGGACTGGAAGAACATGATCCCCGATGGCCGCGTCGGCGACAGCGGCAAGGTGCTCGTGTTCGATCCGCCACGCCGCCTCTCCGTTTCATGGCGCAACGAGTTCATGTCGGACATGAAGGCGGAGGGCTACTCCACCTGCACCTACGATCTCGACCCCGCCGGTTCCGCCGTCAAGCTCACGGTCACGCACGAGATCGACAAGCCCGACTCCAAACTCATCGGCGGCGTCAGCGAAGGCTGGCCGCATCTGCTCGCCAGCCTCAAGAGTCTGCTCGAAACCGGCGAGCCCATCGTCGAATCCACCAAATGGCCGGAAGGCGTGTAACCATGACACAGAACCCCGCCGCCATCGCCGTCCAGATCTTCAACGTCGCGCCCCAGCGCGTCTACGACGCTATCCTCGACCCCGAAATGATCGCCCGCTTCATGTTCGGCCCGCTGCTGCGCGAGGAGGAAATCCTCCACATCGACATCGAGCCGAAAGTCGGCGGCGCGTTCTCCTACAAAGTCCGTCGCGGCGCACACGAGATCGACCATGTCGGCAAGTTCCTGGAACTCAACCGTCCCCGCCGCATCGTCTTCACCTGGGCCATCGCCGGCGAGAGCGACCACGAACCGTCCACGGTCGCGATCGACCTCATCCCCACCAATGAAGGCTGCACCCTGCGCCTCGTCCACGAGATGGCCCCGGAATGGGCCGAATATGTCGACCGCACGCGCGCCGGTTGGGAAAAGATGTTCGGCGTCCTCGCCACGCTGCTATAGGCAGGCCGCTTCCCCACTCGGACAACTCTCACCGGCCCGGACAAGCCACCTTTAACGATGTTGTGCGAGGAGAAGGTCTCCACCGAGGACCTTCAGCATGCAGTTTCGTCCGCCCAGGCGCCTGCGGATCATCTCTGGAGCCAGCCTGCTCCTGTTCCTCTCCGGCCTTCCGCTCGCGCTCGGGCTCACCCGCCCCGCGGATACGGCCCTCGGCGAAACTCCCGGCATTGTCGCCATCTACACGTCCGGCCTCGCCTCGCTTGGATGGGCTGGTGTTGCGGCGGCCCTGCTCGCCATCGTCCTGGGCGCCCGATTGATCCTCAGCCAGCGCTATGAAGTCCATCTGCGCTATCTCGGCGCGGGCGCGCGCCGCCGGCACAATCTCAGCGAAACCGCGAGAACTCTCGCCGTCATCCTCGGCGCCGCCGGCCTGATCGTCGGCAGCCTGTCAGGTCTTTACGCCGCCATGATGCAGGCCCGGCCAGACCTTTACAGCAGCATGCCGCTGCCCTTCTTCACCGCCGAACTGGCGCTGACCGGCCTCCTCGGCGGTGGTTCCCTCTACGCACTGGGCCGTATCGGCCGCTGAACGCCAGCCTCATTGCACTTCGCGCCATAGTCGGCTTACCTCCGCGCAAAGCTGAGGGGCAGGACATGGCAAACGCAACTGGCGGAACAGCCAAGCGCATCGAACTCACCGGGCGGGCGCTGCTTCTGGGCGCGATCCTCGGCGTCGTCTTCACAGCGGCCAACGTCTATCTCGGCCTGCGCGTCGGGCTCACCTTCGCCTCAGCCATCCCCGCCGCCGTCATCTCGATGGCGCTCCTGCGCGCCTTCCGCACCTCCACCATCTGGGAGAACATGACCGTCCAGACAGTCGCCTCGGTCGGCGGCGCGATGTCGGCGACCATCTTTGTCCTGCCCACCCTGGTCATGGTCGGCTGGTGGACGAGCTTCCCCTTCTGGGAATCCTTCCTCATCTGCACGTTCGGCGGCGTGCTCGGCGTCACCTTCTCGATCCCGCTCCGCCGCGCGCTGGTGACCAACGGAAACCTGCCCTATCCCGAGGGTCTTGCCGCCGCTGAAGTCCTGAAAGTCGGCTCGCGCGGGGTGGACCAGACCGAAGCCGCCGTCCGTGAAAACAAGGCGGGCCTGCTCACCGTCACGCTCGGCGCGGTCGCCTCGGCGCTGTTCGCCTTCCTCGCCGCCGCGCGCCTGTTCGTCACCGAGGTCGCAACCTTCTTCAAGCTGCCCGCCATTCTCGGCGGCGGCGCAACCGGGCTCAGCGGCGGCCTGTCGCTCGCCCTTCTCGGCGCCGGCCACCTTGTCGGCCTGGCTGTCGGCCTCGCCATGCTCGCCGGCGTCATCATCGCCTGGGGCATCGCCGTGCCCGTTATGACAGCCATGCAGGGCGCGGAAGGCTCCGCCGAAGAAATCGCCAGCATCCTCTGGAGCACCCAGGTGCGCTTCATCGGCGCCGGCGCAATCGGCGTCGCCGCCATCTGGACGCTGATCAAACTCGGCGGTCCGCTCATCACCGGCGTCGCCTCGGCGCTCGCAGCCCAGCGCGCCCGCGCCGCCAGGCAGTCGATCGACATCACCGAACAGGATATTCCGGTGAACCTCGTCGGCGTCATTTCAGCGGCCGTGCTGGCCGCCATCGCCGTGCTGCTCTGGTCCTTCACCAACGGCACGCCGCTCGCCGATCAGGCCCCCGCCATCGTCGCCGGCGGCATCCTCTATGTCGTGCTCATCGGCTTCATCGTGGCCGCAGTCTGCGGCTACATGGCCGGCCTCATCGGCTCCTCGAACAGCCCGGTTTCCGGCGTCGGCATCCTCGCCATCATCGTCGCCTCCAGCCTCATGCTCGGCGCCATGAGCCTGTTCGGCATCCCGGCAGACCGCTCAATCGTCGCCTTCGCCCTGATGATCACCGCCATCGTGTTCTCGATCTCGGTGATCTCGAACGACAACCTGCAGGATCTCAAGACCGGCCAGCTCGTCGGCGCCACGCCCTGGCGCCAGCAGACCGCGCTCCTGATCGGCGTCGTCGCGGGATCGCTCGTCATCCCCCCGATCCTCGACCTGCTCAACAGCGCCTACGGCTTCGCTGGCGGCCCGCCGGCCTCGATCGCGGGCGCAGAGCCCCTGCCGGCGCCGCAAGCCACGCTGATCGCCGCGCTCGCCGTTGGCGTCATCGACGGCGACCTGCGCTGGGACCTGATCGGCCTCGGGGCCGCGCTCGGCGTCGTCCTCGTCATCGTCGACGAACTCCTGGTCCGCGCATCCGGCGGCAAGCGCAAGGCCCCGCCGCTGGCCGTCGCTATGGGCATCTACCTGCCGATGGCCACCACCATGGCTGTCGTCATCGGCGCCGTCGCCGGCAAGCTTTACGAAGGCTGGGTCTCCAAGACGACGTTCGGCGAAACAGCCAAGCGCCTCGGCGTGCTGCTGGCCTCGGGCCTCATCGTCGGGGAAAGCCTGTTCGGCGTCTTCACGGCCGCCGTCATCGTGTCCTCCAACAATGCCGAACCTTTCGGCCTCATTCCCGCCGACTCAGGCTGGCCTGCTGCGCTCCTCGCGCTCCCGGCCTTCGTCCTCGTGGTGTACGGCCTCTACGCCTGGACGAAAGCAAAGGCCGCCAAGGTCTAGGCAGGCTCGACGATCGCCCTGATCCGCAGCAGCGCGCGCCAGAGTCCGATCCTCTGGCGCAGCGCATCCGTGAACACGGGCAACAGCAACACGCATCGCCACCCCTCCATCTCAAGGCTGGCCGCGCGCAGCACGCGGCGCACGTCGCCGATAGCCCCGCGCGCAAGACGCCCGCCCTCGTCGCGGGACGTCACCACAAGATCCATCGTCACGATGAAGCCCTCGCATCCAGCCGAACCATTCGGCTGGTTCTGCCGCCGCGCCACTTCGAGATACGGATAGCCCGGCTGCGGGCTCGCATCGTCCAGCAACCGCAACGGCTCGCCCAGCGCCGCCGTCACGCCAGCATCGTCCGCCAGCGCCGCCAGTATCGCGCTCTCCAGCGCCTGCTCGGCCCCGCTCACAGCCGCACCCTGCGCCACGGCGCCACCAGAGCCGCCACATCGTCCGGCAGGCTCAGCGGCCGCCCCTCCGCAACCCGCGTCTCATAAATGTGCGCGGCCATCCGCTTCACGGCGAGCCGCAGGCTATCCGTCACGTCGCCGGGCTCTGCGCCGAACCCCGCCACATAATCGATTTCGATCACAATCCCCGGCCCCGTGCGCGGCAACACGCCCGTCAGCCACGCAAGTCGCGCTGGCTGTCCAACCGTCATGGCGAACCGGGCCGTCAGATCCTCGGCCACGCCGTTGCGCACGATCCGCACCGCCACCAGCGACGCCGCCGGCCTTACCGGCAATGTCATCCGCCGCCGCGATTGGAGGACCATCGGCCATCCATCCAGCGTCGCCCGCACCGTGCGCGAAATCAGCGCAATGCCGACCGCCTCCTCGATCACCGCCCGCGCGCCGGCGATCAACTCGCTCACCAGCGCATCCTCGCCCGCGCTCGAAATGCGCAGAAACTCCTTGGCCTCGGCCAGCCCAACGGGCTCCGCCGCCGGCTCCACCAGCGTCGTCAAAATCATGGCTGTCATTCCTGATAGGCCGGCCTGAAATTGCGAGTGAGGGACCGGCTGACCTCACGTCACGGCTAGGCGCGGGCGCTTCGCCGAACTAAACCTTCCGCAAACGTCAGTTGCTTGAGGAAGCGCGATGAAACTCGATAGTTCGATCTCCGCCATCGTCACGGGCGGCGCATCCGGCCTTGGCGGGGCCACCGTGAAGGCTCTGCGCGCGGCTGGCGTCAAAGTCGCCATTTTCGACATGAACGAGAAGACCGGCACGGCCTTCGCCGCCGAAACCGGCGCGATCTATTGCAACGTCAACGTCACCAACGACGCCTCCGTCGACGAAGGCTTCGCAAAGGCCCGCGCCGCCAACGGCCAGGAGCGCATCCTCGTCAACTGCGCCGGCACCGGAAACGCCTTCAAGACCGCAGGCCGCAACAAGGAGACAGGCGAGATCAAGTCGTTCCCGATCACCGAGTTCGACCGCATCATCCAGATCAACCTCGTCGGCACGTTCCGCTGTATCGCGAAATCCGCCGCCGGCATGCTCACGCTTCCAGTTCTGGAAGACGGCGACCGTGGCGCGATCGTCAACACCGCCTCCGTCGCCGCCGAAGACGGCCAGATCGGGCAGGCCGCCTATTCCGCCTCCAAAGGCGGCGTCGTCGGCATGACGCTCCCCATCGCCCGCGACCTCTCGACCGAAGCGATCCGCGTCAACACCATCCTGCCCGGCCTGTTCAACACGCCGCTGCTGGCGGGCGCTCCCGAAAACGTAAAGGCCGCGCTCTCCGCCACGGTCCTCAACCCGAAGCGTCTCGGCAACCCGCCGGAGTACGCCTCGCTGGCGCTGCAGATGATCCAGAACGGCTACTTCAACGGCGAGTGCGTCCGCCTGGACGGCGGCATCCGTATGCAGCCAAGATAGACCGCGCCGCCAGAACGAAACGCCAGTGTCGCCATCAGACCAGTGTCGCCATCAGAGATGAACCGGCACTGGCGTCGGATCTTGAATTGCGGCGGCGTAGCGAAGCCTAATCCTGCCCGCGGCTCGAGCCTGTCGCGTCGTCGATCGCAAAGCGCCATTTGCCGTCGCCGCCACGCTTCAAGATTTCGAGCGAGACGCCATCCGACTCGATCCAGCCCTCAGCGTCGAGCAATTCCCAGCGCAGCTTGCAGACCGCGATATCGCCGGCCTCCAGCACACTTTCATACTTGCCCTTGATCGTCATCGGCGCGGCCAGCATGCCTTCGATGGCCGCCTTGATCTGATCCGCGCCTCGCGCAATCGTCTCGCCATCCATGGTGAAGATCGCATCCGGCGCATAGAGCGCGAGCATGCCCGCGCCGTCGCGGGCGTTGAACAGTTGGAGAAAAGTCTCAGCCATGGCTTCTGGCGAGGCTACGCCCATAATGTGCTCCCCTTGATCGGGCCCGGATCGCCCCCGGCCATTGCGAGCGGCATCTTCCCGATGCGCCGCCCAAGATCAAGGACGTTCATTCCGCCAGCCGCTCTTTACGGCGCGCGGCTACCTCCGCCAGCGTCGTCGATGAGGAAGCGCCACATCCCGTCCGGCCCCAGCTTCTGCACCTCCGCCGAAACCCCGCTCGCCACCGTGACGCCGGCCTTGTCCACCATCTCCCACGCGATCCGGGTCAACGCCGTGTCGCCGGCGACAACCGCGTTCACAACCCGCCCGCGCATCTGCAATCCGGCCAGCATGAAGCCTTCGACAGCCCGCTCGATCTGCGCCGGTCCCACGGCCACGTCCTGGCCGTTATAGGTGAAGACCGCATCCTCGAAATAGAGCTGCGTGAAGCCGGGCGCATCGCCTGCGTTGAACCGCTCGAAGAAAAGCTGAGCCGTCTGTTCGGGGGATGGCGAGCCCATGCAGAATCTCCACGACGCCCGTGCAAGGATACCGATAGCCGGCGCCGCCGTCGAGTTGGCGGCGCCGGAATATCGCCAGCTACGGCGCTTTGCCTCTACCTATGACGCTCGTGGTTACGGCGCCGCAAATTTCATCAGCTTGATCGCATCGAAATTCTGCACGCCGCCGCCAACACGCTTGGTCGTGTAGAACAGCACGTAGGGCTTCAGCGAGTACGGATCGCGCAACACACGCGCACCCTGGCGGTCGACGATCAGATAGCCGCGCCGGAAGTCGCCGAACGCGATCGAGAAGGACCCCGTAGCAACATCGGGCATGTCCTCGATCTCCGTCACCGGATAGCCGAGCAGGCTCGCCGCCTCGCCCGCCGCCCCCGGACGCCACAGATAGTTGTCGTCGCCATCCTTCAGCTTGCGCACCGCCGACACTGTCCTGCGGTTCATCACGAAACGCGCATTGGCGCGGAACTGGCTCTTCAGCGCATAGACAAGATCGATCAGCTTGTCCGCCGGATCGGTCGAGGCGAACGCCCCGTCCGCGCCCGACAGCACAAAGCCGATCTTGTCCCACGCATGCGACGCATCGGCCACCTTGTCATAGCTCAGGAAGCCCTTCGGCTTGTTCGTGCCATCGCCGCTCACGAACGCCGCCGACTCCTGCACGGAGAAGCTGGCCTCCACTTCATCCGCCAGCCACTCGTCCACATCGGCATACGCATCGTCCAGCAGCGTCTGCGTCGCCGCCGGCATCGCGTAGAGCTCCGCCGCCGGGAATTCCAGCAGGTCCAGCGTCGGCGCAGTCGTCTCCGCCCGCGCGCCCGTCTCCGCCGCCCAGGCCGACGCCGCCCCGAGGCTCACCGGCTTGCGGAACACCGTCGCCGATGTCTGCCGCACGCTCGCGATCTGGCGCATGGGCGAGGCCGCCATCAGCCGCTGCTCGATCAGCCGATCCAGTTCCGGCGGCGCCACATAGCCGCCCTGCGCCTCCGTGCCGACATTCACCGATTTGAGGTCCAGCCGCGCAATGCCGCTGTCATCGCCCTTGCGCAGGTAAGCGCCCCACGCCGACTTGTGCTCGGGATCGCCCTTGCGCGGATCTTCGCCGATCGCCGGCCGCGCATGGTCGAGCGACAGGCGCTCCAGCGTCGCGCGCTGCTTGTCCAGCGACGCCTCGATCCGCTTCAGCTTCGCGTCGAGCAGCGGATCGGCCGCCCCGCGCTGTTCGATCTCTTCGATGCGCGTATCGTTGGCGGCCTTCAGCGCCTCGAACGCCGCCATCATCTCGGCCGTCGCCGCGCGCACGTCATCGGCCGCGCCTTTCGGCGCATTCATCTTCGTCTCGGTCTTCATGGATTTTCCTTGAACTCGCTTCGCAGTCGGTCAGTCACCGGCGCCGCGAAGCATGGCGCACGGCACAAACGAAAAGGGCGCAGCCGAAGCCGCGCCCTTGATCGTGCTTGTCTGTAATCGGCCCTAGTTCGCCGCCGCTTTGGCGCGCTGGCTAGGCGTCACGATGCCCGCAGCGATCCCCGGACCCATAGCCGGCGTGCGACCTTCGCTCTCGAGCTGCCGTGCGCCGCCAAGAATGCCGCCCATGGCGTGATTGCCCTCATGGCACGCGAACTCATACATCGGCTGCGACGCATTCAGCGCCATCTCGCCGCGCCATGTCTGCGTATAGAGCGCGGGATCGTCCACGGTGAATTCGTAGAACACCTGCCCATCCGTCCAGCGCGAGAAGCGCTCCGTCACCTTGCCCGTCGGCGAGATCAGGCTCGGCTGCAACGGATGCACATTGCGCGTCTCCACCACCAGCGTGTCGCCCTCATACCAGCCAACCGAATCCCCCGCCCATTTCGGGATCACGCTGGGCCCATGCTTTGCCGCCGCCGCATTCGCGACGATGGGAATGACCCGCGCGTGGTGAACCATCTCCACGACGATCACCACGGCGCCCGGCGACTGCACGATCTGCAGCGTCGAATTGTACATCGCGTTCTGCATAACCGGCCCGGCGGTCGTCTCCGTCATCAGGCAACGCTCGAACAATGGCCGCGTCTCCGGCCCGTCGAAATTCGCCGGCGCAAAGTCGCCCCCGCCAGACCTGCGCGCGCCCTGCCGGAACGGCACGCGCCCATTCGCCGGCTCCACGATCCACGACGTGCGTATCTCGCCCTTCACCTGCGCCAGCCCCACGCCCGGATCGATCCAGAACGCATTATATCCACGATCCGCATTGCCATCCTCGAGGATCGACGTGTCCTCGGGATTGCTGCCCTGCGCATCCGCCTCCATCTGCGTGATGATGATCAGCGGGTTGTCGTTGACGATGCGCTGACCCTCCTGCTCGCTCACCACCAGCTTCTCGACGCCCGCCGGCCGCTGCAGGCTGGTGATCGACGTGCTGTTCCAGAACCCGCCAAGATCCGGCGCGCCCCAGCTCGTCTTCGGCGACGTATAGCCCGGTGCATGCTGGGCGTGCGCCACGCCCGCCATGACCGCGCCGAACATGGCCGTGCAGGCCAGAAGCTTGCCGATCATCCCGTTCGCCTTTCGTTTGTTGCAGGAGCCCTGCAACCGCCGGGAAGGGAGCCGCACGCAACCCCGCTTCCCCGTCCGGCCAGGACCTAGTGGCCTTCGCCGCCCTGGTCGTCGCGCGGCAATACGAGGCCGGCGGCAATGCCGGGGCCCATGCCCGGAACGCGGCCTTCGCTTTCCAGCTGACGCGCGCCGCCGAGAATGCCGGCCATGGCGTGATTGCCTTCATGGCAGGCATATTCATACAGCGGCTCGCCCGTGTTCAGCGCCATCTCGCCCTTCCACACCTGGCTATAGAGCGTGGGATCGTTCACCTCGAACGCATAGGTGATCTGGTGCTCGTTCCACCGCGTGAACCGCTCGATCAGCGTGCCGTCCGGCGTAATCATCGCACGCTGGTTCGGGTGTACGTTGGTCGTCTTCACCACCAGCGTGTCGCCTTCATACCAGCCCACCGAGTCCCCGCCCCATTTCGCGATCGGGCTGTGGGTGGCTTCGGCGGCGCTCGCAACGATCGGGATGTTCCGCACATCGTGGTTCATCTCGACGAGGATCATCACCGAGTCCGGCGTCTGCACGAACTGGAACGTGTTGTTGTACATGCTGTTCATCATCACCGGCCCATACGAACCGGAGAAGCTGAGCACGCAGCGCTCGGCCATCGGCCGTGTCTCGGGTCCGTCGAAATTGGTGATCGCATAGCCGCCGCCGCTGCGGGCCGCCTCGGGCTTGTAAGGAATGCGCCCCGTGGCCGGCTCGGTGATCCACGACGAGCGCAGCTCGCCCCGGACAGTCGCCACCTTCGTGCCCGGATCGATCCAGAAGGCATTGTATCCGCGGTCGTTGTTCTTGTCCTCGAGGATCTTGGTGTTGTTCGGGTCCTGCCCGTTGGTCGCATCGTCTTCCTTGCTCAGCACGACCAGCATGTTGCGGCTGACCATCCGGTCCGCTTCCGCCTGGTTGAGCACCAGCTTGTCCACGCCGCCGGGACGCTGAAGGCTGGTGATCGAGGTGTTGTTCCAGAAGCCCTGAAGGTCCGGCGCGCCCCACGTCGTCTTCGGGGTCACATACCCCGCCTCTTGCGCGTGCGCGGTTCCAACCAACATCGCGGCGACGCAAAGCGCAGTCGCGGCTTGCAAAGCGAACTTCATGACATTTCCTCCGGCATCCTGTGCATCGTTCCTGCGGACCTTCTGCGGGCCTCGCCAGGATCGGAACCGATGCTAGCCCCGCCTTACCCGAGCGGAAAGGGCTAACCTTACGTCACGCCGCAACACGTTTGCCCAGCGCGCGCTCCCCGCCGACCGCTGCAAACCGAGCTGTTTGCAGCATTGGCGAGGCGACCAGCGAAATCTCCCGCAGATCAACTTCTCGCAACTCCCGCCCCCGCGCCGCGCGTGGCGCCCACTCCCGCGCGATGAATCCGATCGACAACCCGCTGAGTCGCCCCTCGCGGATCTGCGACAGCGCAGCCAGCCCCGCCGCCGTCTCGTCGAACACCAGCCCGCGCACGAACAGCCCGCGCCCATCCTCACGGATCGTCGTCCACCGCCCCGCCGTCCGCCCGCCGCGATGGCTCAGCAGCATCCCCACATTCCGGTCACGCATCAGCGTCCGCGTGAACGCGCCCGCCCGCACCACATCGCCCGCCAGATCCTCCACCCCGAAAAGCGAGGCATATCCCTCGATAACCAGCGATCCTGCGCTCATCTTCCTTCATCTCCCGTTTCCCGAATCCCGCCAGACTGCCGGCTCAAAGCGGGGCGTCTGTTGAAACCCATCGATCCTGAAACCGCCGCAGCCGAGCGCTGGGACGTCATCGTCGCCGGCACCAGCTTTGCGGCCATGTTCTTCGCCCGTGGGCTACCGCCGGGCGCCCGCGTGCTGTTCATCGAGAAGGGCGAGCGTCACGCCCACGCCAACCGCATCGCCCGGCGCGCCGAGTTCGGCGCGGAAGATATCCCGCAGGAAAACACCTCCGGCTCGACCAAACACTGGACCGCCCACTCCACCTTCGGCGGCAATTCCAATTGCTGGTGGGCCTGCACGCCGCGCTTCCACCCGGACGATTTCCGCCTGCGCACCCTCCACGGCGCCGGCCAGGACTGGCCCATCGGCTATGACGACCTCGAAGAATTCTACGCCGAAGCCGAAGACATCATGGACATCAATGGCGGCGGCTCAGACGCGATCCTGCCGCGCTCGCGCCCCTTCCCATCGCCAGCCCACCGGCCGTCGCTCTCAGACATCGAACTGCGCAGGTTCAGCCCGCTCTGGTGGGCTCAGCCGACCGCGCGCTCCAGCGGCTCCCGCCGTCCGCCCTGCTGCGGCAACGGCGTCTGCAATCTCTGTCCGGTCGATTCAAAGTTCACCATCATCAACGGCCTCGACCAGTTCGAGCGCCCCGACTTCCATTATCTCACCGGCTGGGAAGTCCGCAGCATCGGCCGCACGGGCGGCATCGCCACCGAAATCCAGGCCCGCAACGCCGAAGGCAGCGAGGCCGTCTTCAAGGCCGACTTGTTCGCGCTCGGCGCCAACGCCGTCTTCAACACCGCAATCCTGCTGCGCTCCGGCTTCAGCAACCCCGCGCTCGGCGGCTACATCCACGAGCAGGCCAGCCGCCTCGCCATCATCGACTGCGCCATCCCGAACTATCACGGCGGCACATCCGTCACCGGCCACGGCTATCATTTCTACCACGACGTCGACCGCTCCAGCGCCGCCGCTGTCCTCGTCGAGAACTGGAACTCCCCCGCCTCGATCCGCCTCGAGCCCAAAAAGTGGACCCACCGCATCGCGCTGAAGCTGATCGCCGAAGACATGCCGCGCGCCGAAAACCGCGTCGTGCTGGCGAACGATGAACCGCTGATCCACTGGTCGGGCCACTCCGACTACGCCAAGGCCGGCATCGATCGCGCCATCGCTGGCCTGCAGTCCGCCATCCCGGCCACACTCGAAAAAGTGCAGGCCGGCGGCTACGCCACAACAGAAGCCCACATCCAGGGCACGCATCGCATGGGCGCCACCGCCGAAACCGGCGTTGTCGGCCACGACCTGCGCACCTTCGAATGCCCGAACGTGCTGGCGCTGGGGGCGGGCGTCTATCCGTCCTGCTCGCCCGCCAATCCCACGCTGACCCTCAGCGCACTCTCACTCCGCGCAGCGAGGCGGCTATGACAGTCCTGTCCCGCCGCCGCCTGCTCGCCGGCTTCTCCGCCTCCGCCGCAGCCGCCTGGCTGACGTCCTGTTCGGGCGCCTCGCCGCCCAACGCTGACGCTGTCGAGCACGCCCTCGCCAAACATTTCGGCCCCGAAATCGCGCGCTCGGAACCTGCGCGCCGGTTCGCGGCCGACCTCGCGGCCTACCTCAAGTCCAACCCGGCCTGCATAAACCCGTGGGCGGCGTGCGAGTCCGCCGACGCGCGCATCGTGCAATCCTTCCTCGAATCCACCACCTTCCTCGCCTCGCAGGCGGGCTCGGCGGATTTCGACTATTTGACAATCTTCGACCCGTGGACCTCGCCATGCGCCAGCCAGCTGGTGGCGCCAATCTAGCGATCCAGCTTCTGCTCGATCCGCGAGAGCTGCACGCTCGCCATATCCAGCTGTGTTTCCAGCCGTGCGATGCGTTCTGTGAGCCCCACCACGGTCGCGACGCGCAACTCCACATCTTTCAGCCGCTCGCCCGTCGCGCCCGCCCACGCGAAAAGCCCCGCCGCTTCAACCGCGATCGCGAGTATCAGCGCGAGTGTGATTTTTCTGTCGATCATTCCAACTTCCTTTGCTAAGGATGGGTCCTCCTGGGCTGGGCGGCGCACGTTCGGGAGTTTCCCACGAATGAAGCGGGCGAATGTCGTCAGCATCCGCAGCCTGTTTTCAGGCAGCACGCGCCTGCGATGCGCATCCTCATCGCGAGGATTCCACTGGCAGCCGCCCCAGGTGGCCCAGCTTCTTGTCGATCTCGAAACATCCGCCCGCGATTCAATCGACGAGGAAGATGTGCCCGAGGAACGTCTCTATCTTGGCGTCATCACTACCAGCCGCGCCAAATCCGGCGTCGCCACGCTGCACGATGGCCGCCAGCGCCTCGTCGTGCTCACCATGTTCCTCGCCTTCGCCCGCGACCGCATGACCGCCAACGGCGACCGTAACCGGATCGACCGCATGCTGGTCCGCCGCGCCTTCGGACGTCCGCCCGAGCCGCGCCTGCGCTTGCCCCCGGAGGAGCACGCCTGGTTCGCTCACTTCATCCTTCCCCCCGGCGCAACGAAACGCCTGCCGGCCACGCCGCCGCCCGGCTCGCCGCGCGAACTGCTGCTCGCCGCCCGTTTCATGGAGCACGCCTTCGCCGGCTATCCGGCGGAGGAGCTTCACAACATCGTGGACTTCCTGCTGCATCACACAGCGCTGGTCCGCTCGATCGGCGAGCAAGCCGCCCCACCGCCTCGCCCGATGCTGTCGGTCGTGCCGCAGGCGCCATCGCCTTCGCACTACTCCGTGGCGGCGGAATAACGCCGTGGCCGAGACATCGAGCAAGGCGGCGGCGCCGCGAGTCCTCCTGCGAGTCGTTGTGGCTGCAGGCATCATCGGCCTGATGTGCCTGTCCGCCCTCATGTGACGCGAACCTACTTCCTGTTCGGCGCGAACACGGCGGCAAGGCCGAGCAGGGCCACGAACGCCTTGTAGGTGGCATCCAGAACCTCGGGCGCAATCAGCACGCCCGCCGTCGCGCCGATGGCGGCAATGCCGCGCCATGTCGAATACTCGCGCAGGCGCGCGAGCAGGTAGTCCAGAAGACCGGAATTCATGTCTTTCTCCGTTGGTTGAAAAGAAAGGGGCGGCCCGCCGCCGGACCGCCCCTGCCGCTTGCGCCGTCAGGCGAGGATCAGCTGATCCCGGCCAGCCGCCGCTTCTCCTCGGTCGTGAGGAAACTTGCCGCCTCGATGCGCTGCCATTGCGTCGCGCGCTCGTCCTGGAACGCCGGCACGCCTTCGAGGTCGGGAACGATCCCGCCGCCCACCCGCTCGCCCAGCCAGCCCGAAATCGCCCGCGCCGCCCGGTTGACCAGCGGCAGCACCGACATCCGCCAGAACGCCGCATTGGCCTCGCGATAGTTCGCGTAAGTCGCATCCCCCGGTATCCCCAGCAGCATCGGCGGCACGCCGAACGCCAGCGCGATCTCCCGCGCCGAAACATTCCGCAGCTCGACGAAATCCATGTCGGTCGGCGACAGGCTCATCGGCTTCCACTCCAGCCCGCCCGACAGCAACAGAGGCCGCCCCGCATTCTCCGGCCCCTGATAGACCCGCGCGAGATCGTCCCGCAGTTCCGCGAGCTGCGTCTCCGTCAGCGCCTGCGCGCCGCTATAGATCAGCGCCCCGCTCGGCCGCGCCGCATTGTCGATCAGCGCCTTGGTCCACGCCCCGCTCGCGTTGTGAACATCGACGGAGCGCGCCGCCGCCTCCAGCGGCGAATGTCCCTGATAGTCATCCACGGGATTGAAGAGCTTCATGTGAAGCACCGGCAGGAACCCATCTCCCTCGCGCAGGATGCGGCGAACATCACCGCCCACGCGATGCTCCCATCCCATCGGCCACCCCCGCGCACCCTTCAGCACCTTCATCCGGTCAGGTCGCAGCACATGCAGCTCACGCACCTCGCCATCGATCGACACCGCTTCGAGAAACGAGTCCCCCGAAACGCTCAGATGCGCATAGAGCCCTTCGAGCAGATCCGGCCCGCCCTGGTCCGCATTCGGCCGCATCACCAGCTTCACCAGCGCATCGCCGTCGTCCGCCGCCTTGAAGCCGACGCTCGCCGCCGCTTCCGAGATCATGCGGATACAGCGATACGCCACCGGGTTCCGCTCGAACCCCTCGCGCGCCATCGCGCCCGCGCCGGACCATCGCGCCGACCTCAGATCGGACAACGCCACAAGCGGCGCCGAAGATTTGCGCTCGCGCTTCTGGAACAGCTTCATGTTGGACGCCTCTCTCGACGCCGCAGCCGTCGCCGCGCCCACGCACATGGCGCGACGCGAACATCGGGACTGCGGACTGGCAGGTTGAACAAAGCGGTCGCCAAGCAGGCACGCAGGGGTCTGGCCCCCATCAGTTCTGCAGTGCGTGAGCCCGCGACCTCGCGTCGGCCCACTTGTCGACCATGGCTGACT
The DNA here is from genome assembly GCA_964529555.1 of uncultured Rhizobium sp. Classification (GTDB taxonomy): domain Bacteria; phylum Pseudomonadota; class Alphaproteobacteria; order Caulobacterales; family Hyphomonadaceae; genus UBA7672. The sequence goes on along the minus strand of CAZGWV010000005.1, from coordinate 12,654 downwards.
ATACCCCGGCCCGGACCCCGGCAGATTCAGGGAGGCTCCATCCCACAAATCCAGCGGCCAGAATCCTGAAAACTTTGAACAAAGTTTTTCTGTTTCCTACGGATTTGGACAAGCTGTTTCCCACAAAATGCACGTCTCGAAGCGCCCCGCGCGCAGAGGCGGCGCACATGGAGACACCCATTGGCCATTGATGCACTCGCCGCCCGCGTGGAAGCCTCCGATCGCCGCGAAACCGCGCGCGACGCCGCCCATCAATACGCCCAGATGCGCGCCGACACCCGCCGCGACGTCCGCGTGGAAGAAGCGAAAGAAGCGCTCGCGCAACGCCCCACGCCCGCCGACCGCGCGCTCGACCTTCCGCCCACCGGCGGCGCGGCCCGCCTCGTCGATATCCTGGCCTGAACGCTCCCGGCTGCGACCCGCAATGGTTAGCACGCTGCTAACCATGTCACACAACTTCGCGCCCGCGCTCACACGCGCCCTTCAACAGCCCCTGCCATGATCGCTTTCGGCTCACCACAGCCGAAGGTTGGCAATCATGTCCTTCGACATCCAGCTCATCCGCGACATCGGCGCCTCCAGCATCGCGATGGTGCGCGAGCACGCGATCTTCACGGAAGCCCAGCGCTCCGACCGCCGCGTCCACAAGGCCCGCAACATCGCGGATCTGCTCGAACGCGGCCACAAGCCCTCGAAGAGCACCGCAGCGGGCAAGATGCAGGGCCTGCTGATCGACGTAAAAGCCTGAAGCAACCCTAGCTGCGCCGTCCCGCCTGGCGCGTCGCGATCTGCCAGACATTGCCCCAGTCGTCGCGCACCGTCGCGCGCCTGTCGCCATAAGGCGTATCCATCGGCTTCTCGACCGACTTCGCGCCAGACGCCAGCGCCTTGCGATACGTCTTGTCCGCATCCTCGACGTACACGTACAGGACAGCCGAAGCCGCATTGCGGTCGTCGTCGCTGCTCAGCATCACGATGCTGTCGCCGATCCGCATCTCCATCGGCCGCCTCGCCTGCGCGCGTCCTGTCGCGCCGAACACGCCGCGCAGGAATGCAGCCAGCCCTCGCACATCGTCAGTGAAGATGCGCGGCGTCACGGTCCGCCAGCCCTCGGGTTGAAAACTTGCCATTGCGCCTTCCCCCTTGCCGCTGTTGGCAGTCTCTGTGACGTCATCCTGTCACACTGCGACGAGGCCTGCAAAGCCGATGCGCGCTTGACCATTCACGCTTGCGGCAGCAACTCTCCGCACAAGGCCGATCAACGGGCCAGGCGCGGGAGAGTTCACATGCGGTCTTTGGTTCTAATCACATCCCTGCTGCTCGCCGGTTGCGTGAGCGCCGGCGCAGCCAATGCGCCGGTATCGGCGACAATCGCGCCGAGCCGCATCACGGGCGGCATCGCCGACAACCAGCCCGCAACCAGGCCCGATGACGTCACCATCTTTGCCGACGTGGTCTACGGCCATCACGACGGCATGGCGAATGTATACGACGTAATCCGCCCGGCGAACGCATCCGGCGCCGCCGTGCTCTACATGGTGTCCGGCGGCTGGGTCTCGCGCTGGGCCGCGCCCGAAACCCGCATCGCTCAGTTCCGCCCGCTGCTCGACGCGGGCATCACCGTCATCCCGGTCCACCACGGTTCCGCCCCGCGCTTCAAGGTTCCCGAAGCGCATGCCGACGTGAAACGCGCCCTGCGCCACGTCACACTCAACGCCGGAACCTACGGCGTCGACGCCAGCCGCCTCGGCGTGTTCGGCGGTTCCGCCGGCGGCCATCTCTCGCTGATGCTCGGCCTCGATGGCGACGATGGCGACCCCGCCGCGACCGACGAAGTCCTGCGCGGCGCGACGCACATCAAGGCCGTCGTCGCCTACTACCCGCCGGTGGACCTGCGCCGCATGACCGGCCCGAACGACCGCTTCCCCGCGCTCGACTTCCCCGTCGAGCAGGCCGCCACGATCTCGCCGATCCTGTTTGTGGACGCGAAGGATCCCGCCACGCTCATCGTCCACGGCGATGCGGATACGCTCGTCCCGCTCGCGTCGGGCCAGTCGATCCACGACGCGCTCAGGCAGGCCGGCGTCAAAACCGAAATGATCGTCATCGCCGGCGGCGACCACGGCTTTTCCGACCCCGCCCACCGCGCGCAGGCAACCGCCGCGATGGCAAAGTGGTTCAAGGACAACCTGTAAGCCGCCAATCCTCAAGCAACCTGCGACA
>CAZGWV010000005.1:6877-10331 GCA_964529555.1 uncultured Rhizobium sp. | reverse complement strand
GCAAAGTGGTTCAAGGACAACCTGTAAGCCGCCAATCCTCAAGCAACCTGCGACATCGGCTGCGACACTGGCTGCGACGCCGGGCCCGCGCACGCGGCGTTTCGGCATCGCACATTCTTAACGTATCCGCGCTAGGCTTTAATCCTAATCTCGTCCGTATTCCCTCAAGCGATTCACCATGGATTCACTCCCCCGGCAGATACTGCCGAGTGTAGGAGTGTGCCATGAGCGCCGATGGAGCGGGCGCGATCGGACCAGTCTCGGTCCGTTACGCCGCCCAGATCAGAGAGCTACTTCACGCGCAGGCGCTGCAACGCATGGCCGCCGCCGAAGAAGCCGCGCGCGCCTCCGTCCAAGCCGAACGCGCCGCCCGCATCGAGCCCGCCGAGAAAGCGGAAGAGCCCGAGCCCGTGAAGGCCAAGGCCAAACCCGCAGCCGCCGCACAGCCGCAAGCCGAGCCCGCGAAAACCGAGAAGGCCGACCCCGCCCCCGTCGGCCGGTTCGTCGATATCCAGGCCTGAGCCTGCCAATCTGAGCCTGCCAGCCCAAGCCTGCCAGTCTGAGCCGAACACGCTGAGTCCGGCGCAGCGCCAACGGCGCCGCGCCAGCGTCAAGCCTAGCCCATCCGCTTCATCGCGCAGATCTTGTTGCCGTCAGGATCGCGCAGGTAAGCCAGATACAGCTCCATCGTCGGGCCCTTGCGGATGCCCGGCGCATCCTCGATCGCCGTCCCGCCATTGGCGACGCCCGCCGCATGCCACGCATCCGCCTGCTCGGGCGACTCGACCGCAAAGCCGATCGTGCCGCCATTCGCGAACGTGCAGGGCTCGCCATTGATCGGAATGCTCACCCCGAACATGCCCGTCTTGGTGCGCCAGAAAATGCGGTTCTTGTCCTGGAACCCCGGATTGACGCCCAGCGCGCCCAGCGTCGCGTCATAGAACTTCCTGGCCCGCTCAAGATCGCTCGTGCCGACCATGATGTGTGAAAACATGCCGTCCTCCCGTTTGGCCCGCCGTCCGCGGATGCCCTTCCACCGCGAGATGCGCCAATCGCGGCCCGGTTGCAATCCTCTGCTTGCCAGCGCCGCCGGTTGACCAACGCGCCGTCGCGCGCCCACTGTGCGCCGACTCGGAGGCAGCGACATGCTGATGACAATCCTCAAGGCCGTCGGCGCCGTCGCCGTGGTCGCCATCATATCGGAGGTGCAGAAGCGCTCGAATGTGTTCGGCGCCGCGATTGCCGCCCTGCCGCTGATGACCATGCTCGTCGTGCTGAACCTCGCCACGGACTCGAAAGCCGGCCCCGAACAGGCCACCCGGTTCGCCAACACCACCTTCCTGCTGTTCTTCCCCGGTCTCACCTTCTTCATCCTCCTGCCGCTCGGACAGAAACTCGGTCTCACCTTCTTCTGGTCCTTCGGCATAGCGGTCGTGTCGACCTTCGCGATTACCTTCGCGGCCATCGGCCTGATGCGCCACTTCGGCTTGAAGATCGACTGATGCCCAACCCGCTCAACCTCGAAAAGACGATGCGGCTCGCCGTGGGGCTCGTGCTGGTCTGCGTCGTCATCGTGGCGCCGCTCATCGGCGTCTACGCGCTCTCGCCCTTCTTCTTCATCTGGGGGCTCCAGCCCTACCAACTCGCCGTCGCCGTCTCCGTCATGGCGGCCGAAACCGTCACCATCGCCGCGCTGATCTTCCTCGTCATCCGCAAGCGCTGATTGACCCAAGGTCCAGCGACACGCGCGAGCCCTTGGCGCCGCGCGTATGTCGATTAGGCTGGCGCAAACAACAGACAGGCGAGGCGTGCTCATGTCCACCTACACCGACATTCTCTATTCCACCGCCGACGGCGTCGCCACCATCACGCTCAACCGCCCCGACAAGCTCAACGCCTGGCGCGGCCAGATGGAGCAGGAAGTCCGCGAAGCCATGAAAGCCGCCGCCGCTGACGACGGCGTCCGCGTCATCGTCCTCACTGGCGCGGGCAAGGGGTTCTGCGCCGGCGCCGACATGAACATGCTGCAGGGCATCCAGGGCGATGGAGGCTCCTCGCGCGCCGCCATCGACGCCGCCGCGCCGTGGGACGCGACCTCGAACGAGAACTTCCAGAAGCAGTATTCCTACTTCCCCGCCGTGAAGAAGCCGATCATCGCCGCGATCAACGGCTCCGCCGCCGGCCTCGGCCTCATCATGGCGCTCTACTGCGATATCCGCTTCGCCGCCGACAACGCGAAGCTCACCACCGCCTTCTCCCGCCGCGGCCTCGTCGCCGAACACGGCATTTCGTGGCTGCTCCCGCGCCTCATCGGCTTCGCCAACGCCGCCGACCTCCTCTTCAGCGCCCGCGTCATCACCGCCGCCGAAGCCAAGGACGTCGGCCTCGTCAGCCGCGTGATCCCCGCCGCCGATTTCCAGTCCGAAGTCGCCGCCTACGCCAGAATGCTCGCCAACGACGTCTCGCCCCGCTCCCTGCGCGAGATGAAACGCGAAATCTGGAACGCCCAGTTCCAGACCCTCGGCCAGGCCATCGAAGCCGCCAACGGAGACATGCCCGCGAGCTTCAAATCCGAAGACTTCAAGGAAGGCGTCGCGCACTTCGTGGAGAAACGCGCGCCGAAGTTCACGGGGCGCTAGCGCCGATCTCTACACCGGGATTGCCAACATGATCATCCGGCCCGTCGCATAGCCCGGCGGCGCCGGGCAATCCCATGCGTCCAGTGCGCGTTGACCGCTGCTCCACTCGTCATTGTTCAGCGTGGCGCTCCGCTGCATAACGCTACCGTCCATGAACGCGAAAAACACGTCGGCCGATTGGACGCCTTCATGGCTTTCTTCGAGAAATGCGGCTTTGAGCTGATCGAGCAGTAGCGCAAGCGGCACATCCTGCGGCTGCTCGAAACCCAGCAGGATCACGGGCGATAGGCACACACGCCAGTTGCCGTGCGCTCCCGTCCATGCCTCCCAAGTCGGGTCGATTTCACACGCATGATCGCCGACAGCGCAAAGCATCGGGTGAAATGATAGCTGCAGAAATCGCTCTACGGCCTGCTGCTTCGCCGCTTCAGGGCTGTCTCCATGTCCGCCGAAGCGATGCACGATCTGCCCACCGCTGACCGGCTCGCCAGCGAACAACACGTCCAGCTGCACCACATAGACACCGTTCTGCGGAGCCCGCTCTTGTCCGTAAGCCTGGATCAGCAGGCCATTCTTGAGAACGACAGCGCCATCCTCACCATCCCGATGAGGAACGTGGTGCGACGTGAGCGCCTTACGCAGAAGCCCTGATGCCCAGTCCATTTGCTTTTCGCCTCAGACCGCCCCATCCGGCTTCTTCCCAGCCTTCTTCGCCGCCGACTTCTCTGCCCGGAAAGCCTTCGCCCAGCCCTCTTTCCCCGCCTGCCGCCCGCGCGCAACGGCCAGTGCATCCCCCGGCACATCCTCCACGATCA
>CAZGWV010000005.1:0-6777 GCA_964529555.1 uncultured Rhizobium sp. | reverse complement strand
GCCTGCCGCCCGCGCGCAACGGCCAGTGCATCCCCCGGCACATCCTCCACGATCACAGAGCCCGACCCCACATACCCGCCCGCGCCAATCGTCACCGGCGCCACCAACGATGCGTTCGAGCCCACGAACGCGCCCTCGCCCACCACCGTGCGGTATTTGAAGAACCCGTCGTAATTGCAGAAGATCGTCCCCGCGCCGATATTCGCGCCCGCGCCCACCTCGCCATCGCCCAGATAGGAAAGATGGTTCGCCTTCGCGCCCTCGCCCACGGTCACATTCTTCACCTCGACGAAATTGCCGATGTGCGCATCTTTCCCGATCACCGCGCCGGGCCGCAGCCGCGCATACGGCCCCACGATCGCGCCCGCGCCCACGCTCGCGCCTTCAAGGTGAGAGAACGCGCGGATCACCGCGCCGCCGGCAACACGCACGCCCGTCGCGAACACCACGTTCGGTTCGATGGTCACACCCGCCGCGATCTTCGTGTCATGGCTGAAATACACCGTCTCCGGCGCCGGCATCGTCACGCCCTCCGCCATCAGACGCTCACGTACAGCCTGCTGGAAAATCCGCTCGATCCCCGCCAGCTCCGCCTGGCTGTTCACGCCCAGCACATCACGCTCCTCGCAATGCGCCACCGCCGCCTTGAGCCCGCGCCCACGCGCCAGCCCAACCAGATCGGTGAGATAATACTCGCCCTTCGCGTTGTCGTTCTTCACCTCTTTCAGAAGCTCGAACATCAGCTTCACAGGCGCAGCCATCACGCCCGAATTCGCCAGCTCGATCTTCAGCTGCTCTTCGCTCGCATCGTTCGCCTCGACGATGGCTTCCAGCGACCCATCCTTCGCCGTCACCAGCCGCCCATAGCGATTGGGCAACTGCGCCTTGAACCCCAGCACGCAGACGCCAGCGCCCTTGTCGATCTCCGCAAACGCCCGCTCGCCCGCCTCCTTCGGCACAAGCGGCGTATCCGCATACAGCACGATAGCCTGCCCCTCGACGCCGCTCAGCGCCCCGCGCGCCGCTTCCACCGCGTTCGCCGTGCCCATCTGCTCGCGCTGCACAACCACATTCTCCGCCCCCACCAGCTTGGCGGCGGCCTCCGACAGCGCCGGCATATCCGGCCCCACCACGATAACGCTCCGCTTGCAGCCCAGCGCCTGCGCCAGCGCCACGCTCCACGCCAGCATCGGCCGCCCGCCGATCTCGTGCAGCACCTTCGGGCGCGGCGATTTCATCCGCGTCCCCTTGCCGGCGGCGAGGATGATTGCGAAACGGTCTGCCATGGCTTCCGCCCTTCAAGGTCGATTCAGCCAGCTTTGTAAGTCATCCCTGACTAAAAACCAGAGACCGGAAATGGCCCAGCTCAACGGCTACACCATCGCCTTCGACCTCGACGGCACGCTGATCGAAACCGTGGGCGACATCTATACCGCCCTCAACATCGTCCTCGCCGCCGAGAGCCTGCCGCCGGCCGAACGGGAAGACGTCCGCAAATTCGTCGGCCAGGGCGCGCGCACGCTCATCATCCGCGCCTGCGCCGTCCACGGCCTGCACCACCCGGATGAAAAGCTCGACCGGCTCACCGAAGCCTTCATCGCCGCCTACGGCGCCAATCTCGCCGCCCGGTCCCACGCCTATCCCGGCCTCACCGAAGCGCTCGATACGCTGCAATCATGGGGCGCAACGCTCTGCGTCTGCACCAACAAGCGCACGGATCTCTCGATCCGGCTTCTCACCACGCTCGGCCTCGCGCATCGCTTCGCGGCCATTGTCGGCGCGGACAAGGTGAAAGCGCGCAAGCCCCATCCCGATCACTACATCCACGCCATCCGCGCCGCCGGCGGCGATCCCGCGCGCTCCATCATGGTGGGAGACTCCATCAACGACGTACTGTCGGCCCACGCCGCCGGCGCGCGCTGCGCCGTCTACGCCTACGGCTATACAGACACGGCGCCGGACCAACTGGGGGCCGACGCCGTGTTTACTCAATTTACTGATCTGCCGGACCTTCTGGTCCGTCTTCTGTTCCGCTAGCCGATGCCGCGCATATAGCTCACCGGCTTGCCCGGCTCGGGCCGCGCGCTTTTCTTGCGCGGGGGCATGCCGTTGACCATGTTGCTGCGCACATCCGTGCGGGCCGAACGCATCGCGGGAACGAAGCCGGCATCGACGAGGTTGATCGAGACATCGAAGCCACGCGAGATCCAATACTCTTCGATCTTCGCCTTCAGCTTGCGGGCGCCATCTTGGTCGCAGAAATCGCTGTTCATGTATTCGCTCCAGACACCGTTTGAGGCTTAGCCTGCGTAAAACGCTTATCCGCCTCGGTAGGTCCCTCAGTTCGCGCCGTCCGCTTTGCGGTATCGCCGTAGTGTCAAGTTAGGAAAGCAGTTGAGGCGGCGCATGATGCAGCGAAGGTATTTTGAAGATGAATTGTGGCGTGCAACGCCACGCTCAGATGAACGTTTGTTCGGGTTGATCGCATTGCCGGGCAATTCGCGCGAACGCCTGAACGCTCCGCCGCCGAGCCCCCACGCATCGCGCGGAATCACCGACTCGCAAACGCGCTCACCCCCGACTCATCGCTCGCGGACAAAGGCTGGCTTGCCGAGCCGAAGCCCGCAAAGCGGGCGAAGGCTGGTGGGCGATGCAGGGATTGAACCTGCGACCCCTCCCGTGTGAAGGGAGTGCTCTCCCGCTGAGCTAATCGCCCGGACCCGCCTGGGGACCCAGATTCTGGGGAGGGGGTTCATAGGCTCCGCGCCAAGCTGGCGTCAAGCTTCCGGCGAAAGCCCGAACGCCCGGAATGCCGCAATGCGGCACAAAACCCGGTTGTCTGGCCGGTATCTGCTGTCCCTCTTGTGATCGCGCCTCTCGTCGCAGTCGGGGGTTTCTCGTGGACACCGGCCCTTCCTTTTGGGAAGGCTTGCCCCCAAGGCGGATTAAAAACCAGAAAGCCGTCAACGCGGGAGGGAATTAGGAATGGCGTTTCTATCGCCAGGCAAAATCACGACCATGGAGCAGGCCCGGAAACACCGGAAATACGCTCTCACAATCCTGTTCATCGTCTACATCTTCAATTTCATCGACCGGCAGATCGTCAACATCCTGCAGGAAGACATAAAAGCCGATCTGAACCTGCTCGACTGGCAGCTCGGCACGATGACCGGCCTCGCCTTCGCCGTCGTGTATTGCACCTTCGGCATCCCCGTCGCGCGCATCGCCGACTCGACCAGCCGCAAGGGCGTCGTCGTCGCCTCGCTGGCGGTGTGGAGCGGCTTCACCGCCGTCTGCGGCCTCGCCGTCAATTACTGGACCCTGCTGCTCGCCCGCATGGGTGTGGGCCTTGGCGAAGCCGGCGGCAGTCCGCCCGCCCACGCCATAATCTCCGACCTCTACGAGAAGGAGAAGCGCGGCCGCGCCCTCGCCATCTACTCCGCCGGTCTCTACGCCGGAACGCTGCTCGGCTATTATCTGGGCGGCTGGCTGTCCGACAGCTTCACCTGGCGCGAAGCTTTCTTCTTCGTCGGTATACCGGGCCTGCTCTTCGCGATCATCACCTGGACGACGATGAAGGAGCCGATCCGCGGCCTCTCCGGCATCAAGCCGACGACCGTCAAGATCGGCTTCGGCGAATCCTTCAAGCGGCTCTGGGCGCTGAAGTCCTTCCGCTACTACTCGCTCGCCACCGGCGCCGGTACATTCGTCACCTACGGCCTCGGCAACTGGATGCCGTCCTTCCTGCAGCGCACCTACGGCACGCTGAACGAAGAGACCGGCAAATATCTCGGCAGCTGGAGCATGCCCGACCTGCAGGCCGCCGTCGGCTTCTGCCAGGCCGGCGCTGCGGATTGCACCGCGATGAGCTCCACCGAGATCGGCATCATGTACGGCACCGTCTCCGGCGTCGGCGGCATGATCGGCACGATCTGGGGCGGCGTCCTCGCAGACAAGCTCGGCGCCAAGGATCGCCGCTGGTTCCTGTGGGTGCCGATGTGGGGCAAGCTGATCGGCGCGCCGCTGTTCATCCTCGCCATGCTGGCGCCGACGCCTGAACTGTCGCTGCTGCTGTACTTCCCCGGCATCACGCTGGCCGCGATGTATCTCGGGCCATCGCTTGCGATCACGCACCACCTCGTGCCCGCATCGATGCGCGCCATGTCGTCCGCCGTGCTGTTCTTCATCCTGAACATCATCGGCCTCGGCACCGGCCCCACCGTCGTCGGCATCATCAGCGACTGGCTCTCGCACACCAGTGCATGGGTCACGAGCGTCATGCCGTTCATCGGCACGACCGAGGCGCTCGTCGATCGGTTCTCCCTGAAATGGGCGATGATCTTCGCAATCCTCCTGATGTTCCCGCTCACCATCCTCTGGTACTGGGGCGCCAAGGCGCTGCCCAAGGGAGCCCTCGACGACGACGGCAACGCCATCGTCGAAGCCCTCACCGAAGGCGACCCGAAAGGCCACACGCAGACCACGGGCCCATCGGCCTAGCCAGCGTGACGCACCGAACGAAAGGCCCGCTGGAAACAGCGGGCCTTTTTGTTTGAGCGACTGCGCGCCGAACACATCCTTCGAGACGATCGCACGATAGAGTCGTGTCGTTGATGCGCCGTGCTTGCGATCCCTCAGGATGAGGGCGGAGAGCTTTGAGACATTGCAACAACTACCGGCCTCATCCTGAGGGATCGCCGAAGGCGATCGTCTCGAAGGATGCGTTCAGCGCACGGCAGTCGCCGCCCGGCGCACTAGCCGAACGTCAGCTCATCATCCCCCAGCGGCGCGAACACCGCGTCCAGCATCTCGTCCGTCACGCCCGCCAGCGTCGCGGGGTCCCACTTCGGCGCGTTGTCCTTGTCGACGATCACCGCGCGCACGCCTTCCTGGAAATCGTGGCTATGCACCTGCCGGCACCCGATGCGGAACTCCATCCGCATATTGTCCTCGAACGTCTGCGCCTGCAGGCCCAGCGCCAGCTGCCTGTGCGCCACCTTCAGCGTGCGCGGAGACTTGGTCTTCAGCGTCTCCAGCTGCTTCTTCGCCCACTCGCCCGAAACCGCGTGAGACACCTCGCCTTCCAGCGCCAGCATCGTGTCCTCGACCGAAGGCTTCCAGAAACACCGCTCGATCGTTTCCAGATGCTTCTCGAACGAGCCCGCCTCGTCCCACTCCATCGCCCCCAGCATCTCCAGCCCGCCATCGCAGACCTGAGCCTTCAGCGCGTCCACGACGCCGCTCTCGACATACTGCGTCGCGATCCCCGCCGCGCACACATCCCCGCCCTTCAGCCGCTCGCCCGTAAGCGCCAGCCACATCCCCAGCGGCGGCCCCAGCCGCGGCAGGAACCACCCGCCGCCCACATCGGGAAACAGCCCGATCCCCGTCTCGGGCATCGCAAACAGCGTCCGCTCCGTCGCCACGCGATGCGACCCGTGCACCGAAATTCCGACGCCCCCGCCCATCGTCACGCCATCCATGAACGCCACATAAGGCTTGCGATAGTTCTTGATCCGCGTGTTCAGCCGATACTCCGCCCGGAAGAACGCCTGCGCCGCGCTCCCGTCCGCAGCCCCGCTCTCGGCCAGCATGCGGATATCCCCGCCCGCGCAGAACCCGCGCGACCCCGCCGCGTGGTCGACCACCACCAGCTCCACCTCGGGATCGTCCGCCCAAAGCTTCAGCGCAGCGTCCATGGCGAGGCACATTTCCTCGTTCAGCGCGTGCAGCGCCTGAGGCCGGTTCAGCGTGATCCGCCCCGCAACGCCCTCGCGATGAATGATGACTTCGGCCATGTCGGACCCTCCGTTTCCGGCGGCCTACCACGCCCGGCAGCCGAATCCCAACTGTCACGGAATCAGCCGGCTTCCCGCTCCAGCAGCGTCCCCGCAGCCCGAGCTACAGGCGCGATACGGCCTACAGCCTCAACAGATACGCATGCGTCCCCTCGAGCGCCAGCACCGAGTCCTGATTGTGGATCGTCGCCTTCATGCGCACCACGCCCGTGGTCCGCTGCCGCTCCAGCGCCGTGATCTCCAGCAGCGGGTAAAGCGTGTCGCCTGGATAGACGGCCTTGAGAAATTTCGCCTGTACCTCGACGAACCCGATCAGGTCATTCCCGATCACATGCGGAAACAATCCAGCCCCCGCCGCCGTCAGCGTCAGCAGATGAAGCCCATGCGCCAGCAGATCCCGATGCCCCGCCGCCGCGCAGTACGGCCGGTCATAATGGATCGGATGATTGTCCCCCGACAAAAGCTGGAACGCCGAAAAGTGCGCATCCGTCAGCGTCCGCGCCGGACACGGATACCGCTCGCCAACCTCCAGCTGATCGAACCCACGCTTGGGAACGAGGGGGCGCGACAAAGGGTCAAAGGGCTGAGTCACTGATCTCGCCTCCCCCCACCGGAGTCATGCTCGGGCCTGTCCCGAGCATCTTGGTTGTAGCTCCAAGGGAATTCTCGACTATTCCCCGCCAGGTTCGCAACCGGGATTCCCGGGATGCGCCTTCGGCTTACCCGGGAATGACTCCAATCTATCACTGCCTCAACATATCCCGCGACACGATCACCCGCATGATCTCGTTGGTGCCCTCAAGAATCTGATGCACGCGCAGATCGCGCACGATCCGCTCCACGCCATAGTCCGCCAGATACCCATAGCCGCCATGCAGCTGCAGCGCGTCGTTCGCCACCTTGAAGCCGGTGTCCGTCACGAACCGCTTGGCCATCGCGCACCAGCGCGTCGCCATCGGCGCCTCCTTGCCAGCATAAT
>CAZGWV010000004.1:53176-62758 GCA_964529555.1 uncultured Rhizobium sp. | reverse complement strand
CGGAAGTCGAAGCCGAGCGCGAAGCCGACGTCTTCTTTCCTGCTTTCGACCGCAATGAATGGCGCGAAGCCGCCGCCGTTCGGATGGAAGCCGATGCGGATAACGAGTACGCTTTCGTTGTTCGGGAGTTGCAGCGGCGCTGAACGGTCGCGTCGGCCTGGCGTCTGCTATTTCCCCGCAACACTTTCCCATGATCGTGGCGCGGTCTAACCTGTCCGCATCACGGAGACACCGATGCGCGAACGTATTGCCGCTCTCGCCATGCTGGCCACGGCAGCCTGCGCCACCGGGGCGGCCGTCGTCACGCCGGTCACCAGTCTTGCGCCGCCGGCGCAGGCCTCCGTGGAGACGCTGCTGGCCACCGCTGCGTTGTGTTCTGCCGAAGAGTCCGGGCTTGCCGCGCCGACGCCGGACCTGAAGCTTGCCGACGGCATGGGCACGGGCGGCTTCAAGATCGACACCGCGAATCCGCAAGCGCAGGCCTGGTTCAACTACGGCCTCGCCCTGAGCCACGCCTTCTACCATCAGGACGTCAAGGCCGCGATGCGGCGCGCCGTTGAACTCGATCCGTCCTGCTCGCTCTGCGCGTGGGGCGAGGCGTGGGCGCTGGGGCCGACGCTGAATTACGGCATCAGCGAAGACGATCGCAAGCTGGCGCTCGCCGCCGCTCTTCGCGCGCAGTCTCTCGCCAAGCCGGGCGACACGATGGCCCTCCGCCTCGCGGACGCGATGGTCGCCCGCTATGCCGAACCGCCTGCCGCGCCTGCCGCTCAATCCGCAAATGCGAGGGCAGGGGAGGCCGGCGTCGTCGCCGAAGACGCCAGCACCGAGCCGGTCTTCGCCGATACGCTCGCGCAGATCGCGGCGGACTATCCCGACATGGCCGAGCTGTCGGTTCTCGCAGCGCACAGCCTGATGATGGCCTCCAGCATGGAAGAGCCGGAGCGTCTCAAGACGGCGCTGGTCATTCTGGAAAAGGTTCTGAAGGACCACCCGGACGACACCGGCGCGATCCACTACTACATCCACGCCACGGAGTTCGACGAGCGCGCCGAAGACGCGCTGCCCTATGCGCGCCGCCTCGGCGATCTTGCGCCGGCGGCCAGCCACCTCGTCCACATGCCTGCGCATACCTTCTTCCGCGCCGGTCTCTATCAGGAAGCCGCCGTCGTGAACGCGCAGGCGATTGCGAGCGACAGCGCTTGGATGGCTGGGGGCGGTGATCCGCGTCCGCCCATGCTCAAGGACTTCCCGATGCCGATGTACTACTCGCACAACCTCGCCTTCGGTCTTGCCGGTGCGATGATGTCGGGCGATGGCGAGCTTGCGCTGCGCTATGCCGAGCACGCGACGAAGGCGTATCCCGAGGCTGGCGAGAAGAAGCGCTTCGATCCCACGCCGCGCACCTATGTCGCGCTCGCCCGCTATGCGCCGGACCGGATGCTCGCGCTTGCGCCCAGTTCGCGCGACGCGGACGAGTTCCGCGCCTACCACGCTTATGGCCGCGGTGAAGCGCTGCTGCAGAAGGGCGACGCCGCCGGCGCGCGCGCCGAGCTTGCCAACCTGCGCAAGGTCGTGGGCGACGACCCTGAATACCGGGTCGCGCTCAACGTGCTGGAAGGCCGGCTGGCCATGGCGGAAGGGAATCCGCGCGCCGCTATCACAGCGTTCAGCCAGGGAACCGCGCTCCAGGATCGGGAATTCGCCGGCTGGATGGATCCCCCGACCTGGTGGTATCCGGTCCGCCGCTCGCTGGCGGCCGCCTATCTGAAGGCGGGAGACTTCGCGAAGGCCGAAGCCGAAGCCGCCGCTTCCCTAAAGGAATGGAAGCATGACCCGCTGGCGCTCTGGGTGCTGGGGCGCGCTCAATATGCCCTCGGACGGCCCCAGGAAGGGGCGGCAAACCTCGCCCGCGGCCGCGAATTGTGGCGCGGCGATTTCGATTCGATCACCGCCGAGGCGGTCTAAAACAGCCATACCATATTTCGGAAATTGCGATCTGCTGGGCTGTCAGCCTCCACTTGACGTTCACGGAAGCGAAAATATTTTTCCGCGTGTATTAGAACACAGCCACGCTGCGGCGCCAAAAAGTCGCATCCATTCTCTGTGCGCTCAGCAGCTGTAGACGTTGCCCTAGCGTGCATCTTCCCCAGCGTCCTTGGTGTCAATCACGGATATGTGAGGCAGTGCCGTTGCGACATGACGCGGGCGCTATCCGATGGTGCGCTGCACTATAAAGCCGCCATACCCCTGTTCTGATGGAGATCGGGGCTCCCTTGCGGCGCCGTTGACGTCGTGTCGCTGCGTTCCGCAGGATCATTGTTGCGCAAGCCGTTCATGCCGGCAGCGCGCGGGCGTCACACAGAGACACAGGACGCCTCGGGAGGATCGCTGACAGGGAGGACGCGTCGAATGGCGCAGCTAAATCGTTTTTCAATCGTGAGCTTGCTTGCGCTGAGCCTGGCTATGCCAGCCATGGCGCAGGGTACGGAGGCGGGGCCGCAACCGCCGGCCGATGAAGACAGGGACAGCCGCCGCGACGTCGTCGTCGTTACGGCCCAGAAACGTGAAGAGACCGTCCAGGACATCGCCCTGGCCGTTACCGCCATTACCGGGGAACTGCGCGACGAAATCGGCCTGACGACGGTTCAGGACTACACGAACTTCGCGCCGGGCCTCACTTACTCGACCTCGAACGACCGTCTCGGCATGCGCGGCGTCACGCGCACATCGAACAACTTCGGTATCCGGTCGGGCATCTCGAACTATGTCGACGGCGTGTACTTCTCGTCCGCCATTCCGGCCGGCCGTGAATCGATCTTTGTCGAACGGGTCGAGGTCGTCCGCGGTCCCCAGGGCACGCTCTACGGCCGCGACTCCATCGGCGGCGCGCTGAACGTCATCACCAAGCGCCCGACGGAAGAGTTCGAAGGTCAGGTCAACTTCCAGTACGGCGACTACGACACGCGCGCCGTGCAGGGCACCTTCGCCGGTCCGATCACCGACTGGATGCGCTATCGCGTCGGCTATTCGCGCTCGGTGCAGAACGAAGGCTTCCTCACCAACTATTCGGGGCTCACCACTGAGGGCGGGCGTCGCGACGATACCTATGTCGAAGGTCAGCTCGAGTTCGATGTCGGCGAGGACTTCGATCTGTGGATCCGCGCCGGCCGGCTTGGCTGGGATGTCCGCTACGGCGCTCCCGGCGCGCGTACCGGCGCCGACGATCCCTATCCCTACAACACGCGCTTCTTCAACTCGACGGCCGAACTCGGTCCGAACGGCTGGGCGGGCCTCAGCGACCCGACGCGCGAGCAGGTGGGGTCGCAGAACACCAACCCGGCTCTCGACGATCGCTACGGCTTCAACACCAGCTTCTCGAACTTTGCGTATCTCGCTCCCACGAGCGAGCTTGCGATCGAGGCGATCTGGCACGCCGACAATTTCGACGTCAAATATCTCGGCGGCTACGTTCACTACAATTACAACCTGCAACAGGATCAGGACGGCACGTCGGTGAACATGTTCACCTGTACTGCTGCTCTGTGCGGTTCGCCCACATTCGAAGGACGGCGCGTGTCGTCCGAGCGGGTGTCGGACTACACCGAAAACCGTGGCTGGTTCTCGAACGAGATCAACTTCCTGTCGACCTGGGACGGTCCGCTGCAGATCGTGTCCGGCCTCTATCACTACCAGGAAAACTACAACCAGCTGGTCTATGTCAGCGATCTCAACCATCCCGGCGGCATAATCCAGGACTACGGGGCGGTGCTGGCCTGGCTCGATACAGGTGGGCCGCTTCTCGGCGCTCCGGGGCCGGCTGCGATGCCTGAACTGCCGACCGCAAACGGCCGCAACTCCTGGTCGGGCGCTCCGATCGCCGGCGCGTCGCTGATGTACCACACCAACAACCAGGCCGTTAACAACGCCTACGGCGTCTTCGTCCAGGGCGATTACGAGTTCAACGACCAGCTCAAATTCACGGCCGGCATCCGCTACTCCAAGGACATCCTTGACGGTCGCGAATACGCCCGTGCGATCAACCACTACACGATCGAGAGCTTGCTTGAAGCCGGCTATTCGGCTGGCTACGTGCCGACGATCCAGGCCTTGACCGGGATGTCGGCTGAGGCTGCGTATGCGTACGCACAGGCAGCCGTTGCAGCAGCCGTTCCGACGCGGCTGGATGTGACGCGCACGCTTGGCGGCGCCGATCCGGCGACCCGTTCGGCCTCCAACCCGTGCGGCTCTGCCGGTATCGGCGTGGTGAACACGAACGAGACGGCCGCCAACGGCCTGGCGGCTCAGTGCGCGACCGGCAACTCCGCCGATCGCAGCCGTTACGGGATCTATTACGATGCCGTGACCGGAAACGCCTATCGCGACCTCTACACGACCTTCGAGGAAGTGACAGGCGTGCTCGGCGTCGACTGGACGCCGGACAGCGACACGCTCGTCTACGGTAAGTACAACCGCGGCTATAAGCCGGGCGGCCTTGGCTGCGCGGCCGTCAACTGCACGCTGGTTGTCACCCCGTTCACCGACAAGGAACTCGTTGACGCCTTCGAACTCGGCTTCAAGCGCACCTGGTCGGATTGGGACCTCACCACCAACGCAACCCTGTTTTACTACGATTACCAGGGCTACCAGGTCTCGAACACGATCGTCCCGGACGATCCGGGCGGCGGCGGCGTGCGTCCCGCGCCTTACGCGGCCTACGTCAACCTGCCCGAAGTCAACACCACCGGCTTCGAGCTCGAGACGATGTGGTATCCGACCGACAATCTGCGCTTCATCCTGAACTACGGCTACACGAACCCGGAAATCGGCGACACGCCGTCTCTGGTCCATTCGTCCGACCCGCTGGCTCTGGATCCGCGCGCCAACCCGATGGGCGCTCCCGCGCTCTGCACGCTGGCCGCAGGCGCAGACCCGCTTGCTGCGATCAACCAGAACCCGGTCACACGCCAGTGTGCGGCCGGTACGGTGTCGCAGCAGGGTCAGAACCTGAGCGGCAACATTCTGCCGTTCTCTCCGAAGAACAAGATCGCGCTCAACGGCACGTACACTTGGGACTTCGATGACGGTTCGGAACTCGCAGCCTCGCTCAGCTATTTCTGGCAGGACATCTCGTACACCTCGATCTTCAACCGCGAGTACACGAAGACCCCTGCCTGGGATCAGACAGACGCACGTCTGAGCTGGACCAGCGGCGACGGCGGCATCACGCTGATCGGCTATATCCGAAACCTGTTCGACGACATCGCCTACGATGGTCGTGGTTCGGGTGGACGCGAAGGCATCAACCGGGCAGTCGCGCCGCAGGAGTGCTACTCCTCGCCGGCGACCACGGCTGGCTTCGGCGCTCCGCCGGCGCAGTCCTGCTACACGACGGGCGAAACGCTTCGTCCGCCGCGTACCGTCGGCGCCGAGCTGCAGATCCGGTTCTAGTTTCTACACTTTCTCCAATGGCGGTGCTCCCGCGATTGGCACTGCGCCGACCTCTCCCCGGGGTCGGCGCTTTTCTTTTTGGCGTCGTGTGTTGGTGAGCCCGCCCTCGTGGTTCGACGGGCGCGATGCAGGACTTCGTCCCGCATCGCTGCTCACCATGAGGGCTACACTGATGGCGGTGGAGGATAGCCCTCATGGTGAGCAGCAAGGCTGCGCGGAAGCGTAGCGTTGCGTCCGTCGAACCACGAGGGCGTGCTCGCCGGCGCTCGCTACGCGCCCGTCCCCTCCGCCTTCCGCCTCTCCATCTCCGCCTTGCGCTTCTTCCACTCCGCTTCCATCGCCTTGCGCCATTTCACGCGCAGCGAGGAGGGGCGTTCGGGGAAGCGCTCGTCGAGCACGCTCGCCGACACCACGCGGTCAGATCGGAAGGAGCGGAAATCCTTCCGCGTCTCGCACCAGGCGCAGATGATGCGCGTGGTTTCGTAATAGCCGAGGATGATCGGCCAGATGACGCGCTTGGTCGCGCGCCCTTCGACATCGCGATAATCCAGCAGCATCTTGCGTGATCCGTTGATCGCGCCGCGCACCATGCCGAGATCGATCGCATCTTTCGCGCGGTCCCACGCGGGGACGACGCGATGCGCCGGATCGTCGATATAGGGGCGCAGGCGTTCGGGGATGCTCGCTTCGATCTTCGCCAGCAGGTCCTGCGCGGCCTTCGACAGCTGCGGGTCGCCGCGATTGATGACCCACTGCGCGCCCAGCACGGCCGCCTCGATCTCGTCGGTGGTCAGCATCAGCGGCGGCATGTCGAGGCCCTTGTCGAGCACATAGCCAATGCCCGCTTCGCCCCGGATCGGCACGCGCTGAGCAAGCAGCGCCGCGATGTCGCGATAGACGGAGCGCTTCGACGTCTCCAGCTCGGCCGCCATCGCATCCGCCGTCACCGGCTGTTTCGAGCGGCGCAGGATCTGGATGATCTCGAAAAGCCGGTCCGCCTTGCGCATGTTTTCGACCCTCCACCCCATGCTGCCACCATGCTGTCAGCAGCGATCTGGCAGGTATGTGTCATCAGGCTCGAACAGGTCAAGCCGAAGCGGAAATGGGGAGACTCGAATGATCGCGGCAATCGCAGGTGCAATGATCGTCGCGATCAAGCTCGTGGTGATCGCCCAACTCCGCATCGGCAGGGCCTGAACAGACACAAGCCTCCCCGAAACCGGCGCCAGACCGGAACGCATACCCTCGGCGGCCACATGTCCCGCAAGACGGACAGGGCCGCCGGTTTGTTTTTTGGGGTGGGTTCGTGGTTTGTAACGCATCCTTCGAGACGATCGCCACGATGGGCTGGCGCTGTTGAGATGGCTTGCCTGCGATCCCTCAGGATGAGGCCGGTGGATGTTGGTCTGTTTCAAAGCCCGCAGGTCTCATCCTGAGGGATTGGCCTGCAAGGCCAATCGTCTCGAAGGATGTGTGAGTAGCCCCGCCGCCTACCGCGTCACGATCGGGAACATCGGATTGGGCGGCTCCATCCACTGCGCCAGCTTCATCAGCGCCTGCGGATCGCCCTCCAGCTTCACCGCGCCCGACTGGATTTTCGCGGGCAGGGGCTGGCCGCCGAATATGCCGCCGAGAAAATCCGCGCGCGTGAGTGTCAGCATCGCGTCCACCGGCCCCGGCGCTGCGATCTCTTCATGCACCAGCACGCCATTCGCGATGGTGATATAGGTCCGCTCGTTCGAGTCCGTCAGCACGAAGGCCAGCTTCACGCTGCCGCCCGCCGCCTTCGCTGGGTCGAGCCGCACGGCCAGCAGGTCGATCAGCGACCCAAGCGGCAGGTTCGCCAACGCCGCCATCTGCGAGGCCGGGTTGGCGCGCGGGGCGCCCACGCCCTCGCGCAGCTCCTTCGCGCCGGTGAGATAGATGTTGCGCCATGTCGATGGTTCGGCCTGCCAGCCCAACTGGTCATAGCTGCGCGCCAGCAGGTCTTTCGCCTCGGCGTCGGCGCCATTCGCCATCACCACATGGTTCAGCAGTTCCGCCGCCCATGCATAATCGCCCGCGTCATAGGCCGTGCGCGCCGCAGCCTTCACCTTCGCCGCCCCGCCCATCGCGGCGACATAGCGCTTGCCCGTCTCCGCCGGCGGCATCGGTGCAAGGCTCGCGGGGTTGGCGTCATACCAGCCCATGTAGAACTGATAGACCGCGCGTGAGTTGAAACTGTACGAGCCATAGTAAGGCCGGTCGTACCATTCGTTTTCCAGCTCGGGCGGAAGCTGGAGCGTCGCTGCGATCTCGTCGCCATTCAGCCCCTTGTTCATCAGGCGCACGGTCTGGTCGTGCAGGTAAGCGTATGAATCGCGGTGTTTTCCGAGATAGTCGCGAATCTCCTCATTGCCGAAGCGCGGCCAGCCGTGGCTTGCGATCAGCACCTCGGCGTCGCCGAAGAGGCGCAGCGCTTCCGTCAGCCCTTCGGCCCACACCTTCGCATCGCGCACCACGGCGCCGCGCGGGGTCAGGATGTTGTGCTGCGTCGCGTTGGCGTTCTCCGCCATGTCCACGATCTTCCAGTCGGGGAACCAGACGTTCATCTCGGCCGGCGCCTCGGTGCCCGGCGTGAACTGAAACATCAGGCTGACGCCGTCGATGCGGATGCCTTCACCCGTCTCGCGGATTTCCTTCGTCGGCGGGATCAGCGATGTCGTGCCCGCCGACAGGCCCGGACCGATGCCGGCGTTGACGAGGCCATGCGCATTGCGCGGCAATGGCACGCCGAACTGATACATGGCGCGGCGTTGCATGGCCGGGCCCGCAATGATGTTCTCGCCGACCGCCGCCTCGAGGAATCCTTCGGGCGCGATCACCTGCACCTTGCCTGAGCGCACATCCTCCAGCTTCACCAGCCCCGCCGCTCCCGCGAAGTGATCCGTGTGCGAGTGCGTGTAGATCACCGCCACGACAGGCCGCGCGCCAAGGTGCTCGTTCGCAAGCTCCAGCGCCGCCTTCGCCGTCTCGTTCGAACCGAGCGTGTCGATGACGATCCAGCCCGTCCGGCCCTTGACGAAGGTGATGTTGGCAAGATCGAAGCCGCGCACCTGCCAGATATTGTCGCTGACCTTGTAGAGCCCGTGCTTGGCCATCAGCTGGCCCTGCCGCCACAGGCTGGGGTTCACGGTCGCCGGGCCTTCCGCCTTGAGGAAATCGAACGCGGCGAGATTCCACACCGGCTGGCCGTTCTCGCCGAGGATCAGCGGATCCTTGCGCGTCGCGATGAAGCCGCGGTCGGCAAGTTCGAAGTCCCGCCGGTCGGCGAAGTTCCGCTCCGCGAGCACTTTTGCATGCTCGGCCCGCGTGAACGCGGATGGCGCCTCCGTGCCGGAGAGCGGGGTTGCCGCGAGGGGAGAGGACGCCGGCGCATCGCCCACGCATCCCGTCAGCAGGAGAAGACCAAGGCCCGCGACCAGCTTGTCTTTCATCGTCCGCTCCCTCGGAATTGCCCGTGCATGATTATGCGCCTGCGCGCTCCGGGTCCATCGGCGCCGGGCGCGGCATTTGCTGGACCTCGCCGCCGTCAGGGTTCATGCTCCACCGAGCAGAGGGAGACGCACATGGACGGGGCAATCACGGGGCTCATCATCGGGGCCGTGCTGACGGTATTGGTGCTCACCTGGATGATGCTGTCGCGCAAGCCCGTGAAGTGCGCCGCATGCGGCCGCGAACAGCCGAAGGTGCGCGCGCCCACCAGCACGCAACAGGCGATGTGGGGCGGCTACACCTGCGCCGGCTGCGGGGCGGAACTCGACGCCAAGGGGCAGGTCAAGGCCAAGTGACGGGCGCATGAGCAAGCTCAGCGCTTCCTGTCACTGTGGCGCTGTCCGCTTCGAGGTCGAGGCGCCGGAATGGGTGATGGACTGTAACTGCTCGCACAACGGCAATGACGGCGTGTTCTGGACCCACACGGATTCGCCAACCCTGCCGAGCCATGACGAGCCGGTGGGTGGGACGACGTGACCCAACATCCGAGCCCGGCCCCTCGTGGTTCGACGGACGCGCCGACGCGCTGCGTCGCCGCTGCTCACCATGAGGGTCCTCTCGCTGACACTGAAGTCTGTAGCCAGAGCCCTCATGGTG
>CAZGWV010000004.1:22894-53076 GCA_964529555.1 uncultured Rhizobium sp. | reverse complement strand
CACCATGAGGGTCCTCTCGCTGACACTGAAGTCTGTAGCCAGAGCCCTCATGGTGAGCAGTAGCGCCACGCTCTGCATGGCGGTACGTCCGTCGAACCACGAGGACGGGTGAGGGGCTGGCGCCCCACGCAATCCTACGCCTTCATCCGCTCGGCACGCTGCGGGTTATGAGCGTTCAGCCACGCATCGCTCATCGGCGCGAGCCAGCGGCAGGTCCGCTCGATGAAGGCCAGAGCCTTCATGGCGTCGGCAGAGGGTCGCGTCGCCATCTGATAAGCCTCTGCCAGATCGCTTGCGCGCTGCGGATGGTTAAGCGTGAACAGGTCGCGCCGCAGGTCGAGGTCTTCCGTATAGATCTGCTCCCGCTCCATCACGAGCGCGAAGGCTGCCGACAGCACGGCATGGCCCGCATCCATCGCCGCCGCGCGCACGCGATCAGGCGCCTTGGCCGCGACAAGCCGGCCCGATGCGTTCAACATGCGCTGGCGGAAGCCGAGAATGTCGCCATTCATCGCGGCGGCGTCGATACGCTGCGGCGCCAGCATGCGCGTCATGTTGCGGCCTGCCACGCACACCGAGTTCACGGCCAGGCGGAAGCGCGCTGGCGAGAATGCGCCATCGGTGGTGAAAACGTCCTGCCAGTTGAACACGGCGACAGCGATCCGGCCCACGCGCGGATGCCGCCTGCGCAGCTGGGCTGCCAGCGAGTGTTCCCAGTTTTCCTTGTTGCGGTTCGGCCCCGTCATCGCGCCAAGGCGCAGCAGGATGAACATCGCCGCGCCGCCCGGACGCCCACGCGCGGCGGGGCCGGAGAGATAGACCGAGTGCAAGCCGTCGCCATAGCGCTCCAGCGCCATGTCCACTGCTTCATCCGCGGCTTCGAGCGCGGGTTGGGAAATCTGCTCGCGGGGGATGGCCGCGTTTGTCACGCGGCCCCAATGGTCCTGTGGCCAGAACTCTCCGCGCAATCGAACCGTGTGGCCCATACGCTACTCCGTCCGCGCCCCCCATTGTCCAAGTCTTGGGCGCCCGACCTTCACTTCATCGCGCACGCCGCGATGTCGTAAACAAAACGTTAAGTCAGACGTGAGAGAGCGCAAGGAGATTCATCTGTTACGCGGCGATTTTACTGTGTTGAATGGCTTGCGCCGTTTACCTTCGTTAATGGCGCAAGCTTGCAATGATCGAGAAAAAGCGGAGTCCGTGATGCCTTCAGAGCTGGCCAATCAGATCGCAAGACTTCTCGCGGATGGCTCGCTCGATGACGCCGCGAAGGTCGCGAAGCTGCGCCAGTGGGAAGCCGACGCGCTCGCCCGCCAACGCGCCGGCACCGAAGGCATGGCCCCAACCTCGCGCGACGGGGCCGACCTCAAGGCCATCGAAACCGCCCTCCGCTCGCTTGGCGAAGATGCGGTCGATCAAGGACCGGCCTCGATCTGAGGGCGGCCATTCCTTCCGGTTTCAAGGCTGGCGAACGGTGAGGCGCGCCGCTTACCCGCGCCGGGTTTACCGCCCCGGCAGGGGCTGCGATCAGGCGACCTTGGAGCGGCCGAGCCGTTTGTCGACGACGCGCACAAGACCTTCGACCAGCAGCTCGCGCTCGCGATGCTGTGTGCCGTTCAGCAGGCCAAGCGTGTGCATGGCGTCGATGTGGGTCGTCATCACTTCCGGGTCCGGTGCGCCATTGGCGCCGATGGCCATGATGTAGCGGCCCAGCGAGCGGGCGGCGGCGCCCATCATCGCGTCCTTGGTTTCGTCCGCCAGGCCTTCGGTTTCCTTGGTGGCCGAATAGATTTCACGCAGCTTCTTGCGGTCGCCGGCCGTCAGACCGAGCGACAATTCGCTGAGTCTGGCGACGCATTTGCGCACGGCCAGACGATTGGGCTCCAGCTCCCAGGGGGAAGAACCCGGCATGTCGTCGGTCGGATCGACAAACCGGCGCAGCGGGCCGGCATAGTCTTCAACCATCCGGCGGCGGCGGCATGGGCCGACATAGACCGCGCTGTCGATGAACGGGCGCGGGTGTTCCAGAACCGCCTTGATGCGCACATGCATGGCCTGCGCAGTGAAGGGGCGGACCAGCATCTCGTCGACGCCGCTGGCCTGCGCTGCATCGAGGAACACTTTTGTCGGCGTGTCGGTCATCACGATGATCGACAGCAAGCGCGACACGTTCTTGTAGCCATCCCGGATCAGGCGTGTGAATTCCAGGCCCGACAATTCCGGCAGGCGCGAAGTCGTGATGACGATGCGCGGCTCGTACTCGACGGTCAGTTCCAGCAATTCCTTGCCGTCGCGGGCGTGAATGATCGAGTAGAAACCCAGCGAGCGAAGCACATCGGCAACCAGGTTGCGCGTGTGTCCGACTGCGTCGGCGACAATGATGTGCTGCGTCTTGATCGTGGTCGACATGGCTTGCCCCAACTCGGCCAAAGCGCCCTGCTTTCGGCGTCGTTCCCGTGCTTGATAGCGCGATACGGTTGAAATCGTGCGCAGCCCTGCGCGGCAATTTCCGCGCGCCGATTCACATTTCGTTAGTCGTGCGGGCGGGGCGGGAATGGGGCGGTGAAGCTCTACTCGAACACGATCCGCGGCGCCGGCTTGTTCGGTGCAGCGGCCACCGCCTCGCTTACCGCCTCGGCCAGCAGCCGGAAGGCCTCCGCCGCATGCGTGCCGCCTGTCGCGGCGGGCACGCCCGTGTCGCCGCCTTCGCGCAGGGCGGGGAGGATGGGCAGTGCGCCAAGGAAAGGCACGCCAAGTTCGCCTGCCGTGCGTTCGGCCCCGCCTTGCCCGAAGATATAGGCGCGCGATCCATCCGGCTGCTCGAACCACGCCATGTTCTCGATCACGCCCAGAACGGGCACATGCGTCTTTCGGAACATGCCGACGCCCCGCCGCACGTCGGCCAGCGCCACTTCCTGCGGCGTCGAGACAATCACCGCGCCATCGAGCGGCAGTTTCTGTACCAGCGTCAGCTGCACCTCGCCCGTGCCCGGCGGCGTGTCGATGAAGAGCAGGTCGAGATCGCCCCAGTCCGTGTCGTTGATCAGCTGCGTCACCGCCGACATCACCATCGGCCCGCGCCACACCACGGCCTGATCTGGATCGACCAGATAGCCGATCGACATCGTCGCCAGCCCATGCGCCGTCACCGGCTGCATGCGCTTGCCTTTGACGTCAGGCCGCACGCCGACCGTACCCAGCATGGTCGGCAGGGAAGGGCCGAACACATCCGCATCGAGCAGACCCACGCGAAGCCCGCTGCGCGCCGCCGCCACGGCGAGGTTCACCGCCACCGTCGATTTACCCACGCCGCCCTTGGCCGACGCGACCGCGATGATGCCGCGCGCGGGCCGCGCCGCGCCTGCTGCAGCTGCAGGCCGTGGGGCGGGTGCGGGCCTTGCTCCGGGAACGCTGCGCGCGCCGGTCGTCGCCTCGGCCGTCAGGACAGCCGTCACGGCGCTGACGCCCGAAACACGCGCCACGGCGTCTTCGGCTGTCTTGCGCAGCGGTTCGTCCGCTTCGCCCGCGCCCGTCTCGATCACGAAACCGACCTTGCCATCGGCGCGCACCACGAGCCCGGCCACCCGGCCGGACGCGATCAACCCCTTGCCTGTCGCGGGATCCGTTACCGTATCGAGTGCTGCGCGTATCTTGGCTTCGAGAGGCGAGGGCATGGGCGTGTCCGTTATTCCTGTTCAGCCTCTAGCTGAACCTGTCGCCGCGCGCGACCCCCTCACACCTTCAGCCATTTGAAGGCTCGCTTCAGAAAGTCTGTCGCATCCGTTTCCACCGGCGGCCCGTGCGCCATCAGCACCTTCTGCGTCGGCCAGGCGAGGATGCGCCGGATCGCTTCGCGCGCAGTCTTCCTGTCTGTAAACGCCACGCGGAATTTCTGCAGCACTTGCGGCTCGTCCGCCGTCATCCGGTCCAGCTTCGCCACCAGCGCGCGCCAGCCCCGGAACGCACCGGGCTTGAAGTTCTGCAGAAGGTCGGTGAACAGCGCGACCCCGCTGGCGCGATGGAAGAACACCACTTCGGTCGTGATCGCATTCCCCCGCACCACCACCTGCGAGACATCGTCCGCCCATCCCGCCTCAGCCATATCGCTAAGCTCGCCATCGAAGGCGAGATCCTTGCGGCGCTTGTCCAGCCCCGGCGCCGCAAAGGTTTTCGCTTCGGGAAACGCCGCCTGCCATTGTGCGATGAAAAGATGATGCAGCGAATTGGGCGCAACGATGAAGCGCACCGGCCCCAGCGCTGTCACGTCCGCACGCAGCTGATCGCTCAACGCAGTCGGCGACCAGACGAACAGCCCGCCATCGCCAAGCCGGATCAGCGCCATGCGCGTGGGATAGCGAAAGCCCGCAACGGACACTGTCTCGCCATCGGCGATCCAGATATCCCGTCCGAATGACTGCAACCCCGGCATGTCGATTCTTCCTCGCGGAAGCCGACATTAGCCCGGCTGTTTTCGCATGCCCAGCCGCTTCGCGACGATGCGGCCAAAGCCGCGCATCACATACGGGACCTGCCGCACGTCCTTGAGGACCACGCCCGCCGCGCCGAAGATGTTCTTCCGCTTCAGCCGCGCCATGAAGTCGATCCACACAAGGCGCGAGCGCGTCGTGAACCTGTGCTTCTTCACCAGCCGCGCATCCGCCTTGCTCAGCTTGCCCGAAGCCAGCAGGCGATCGTCGCTTGCCTCCAGCGCCGCAAGTTCGCTCCGGCCATGGTTGAGCGACAGCGAATTGCCGCGCATCACGCTGACATAGCCTGTCCACGGGATCAGCCGCATCTTCGCGCCGAGGCTCAGCGCGCGGGCATAGAGGTCATAATCCTCGCCCAGCCGCATGCCTTCTTCATAGGTAAGGCCGTGCTTCTCCAGCATGGCGCGGCGCACCAGCGGTTTCAGGAAGCCAAGCTCCCGGCGCATGCGCGAGGCGCGGGTGATGTTGCTGTCGATGAAGAAGCCGAAATCGACGTCGGTCGGCGTCTGGTCGTCGCGGAACCACAGCGGCTTGCCCTCGCTCACCGGCTTGCCGTCCGGGACCTGCATCAGGTCGTCCGCCAGCAGGTCATAGCCCTGGTCGGCAATCGCCAGCAGCTTGCCGAGCCGGCCGGGCTCCATGAATCGTCGGAGTCGAGAATGGCGATCCACGCGCCTCGCTCGACTGTATCGCCACATCGCGCGCCGCAGACGGGCCCGCATTGCGCGGCATGGACAGGACCTTCAGCCGCCCCGAACCATCGTCCGCCGCCATCGCGGCCCGGACCGTTGCGTTGTTGTCGCCCGAGGCGTCGTCCACGACCACCACTTCGGCGGCTTCCGGCTGGGCCAGCGCCGAGGCGATGGCGCGGCCGATTGTCCCCTCGGCGCGCCAGGCGGCGATCACGACAGCCACATCACGCCGGGCCGGACTGGTTCCGGTCACGGGCGCAGGCGGGCCGAACGAGGGGGATTGGGTGGCGGACATGGGCTATCGGAGTGCAAGAAAGCCGCCAAAACGGGAAGTTGAGGCCAATTCCAAGTAATGATCGTTACCGGGCGCAAGGCTTGCAAAGAAACGGCGCTGAACAATCACGCCCATGCCAGGCCGATCCACAGTCGCGTCTGAGGAGAAACTGCCTTATCTGCCCGTCTTGAAGTCGCTTTAATGCGGGCTCAACTAGTGCAGTACACAAATCTCCAGAACTTGCACGCAAGAGGAGGGGCCGTATGCCCTGGAATGACAACAAGGGCGGCGGCGGCGGCCCCTGGGGCGGCGGCGGCAGCGGCGGCAATAACGGCAACAATGGCGGCGAAAGCCCGTGGGGCAAGCCGCCCGGCGGCGGCTCCGGTGGCCCTGGCAGGCCCGGTGGCGGCGGCAAGGACCGTCCCGATCTGGAAGAGACCCTGCGCCGCATGCAGGACCGTTTCCGCCGCAAGGGCGGCGGCGGTTCCGGCGGCTCGGGCCGTGGCGGCGGCGGAGCGCGCGGCCTTGGCGTCACGGGCGTTATCATCATTCTGGTCATCGCGGTCGTCGGTTGGGCGATGACCGGCGTCTACCAGGTCAACGAACAGGAGCGCGCAGTCGTGCTCCGCTTCGGCACCTTCCACCGCTATGAGGAGCCGGGCTTCAAGATCCGTCTGCCCAGCCCGATCGAGCAGCACTACAATGTCGAGGTGAACACCGAGAAGCGCACGCCGATCGGCGGCGAGAACGAAGCCAACCTGATGCTGACGGGCGACGAGGCCATCATCGACATCGGCTTCACCATCATCTGGCGCATCGCCGAGCCTCGCAGCTATCTGTTCAACGTCGTCGACGAGGATTCCTCCCGCCGCAATATCCTGCTGGAGCAGATCGGCGAAAGCGCCATGCGCGAAGTCGTCGGCACGTCGGCGTTCGAGCCGATCACCACCGGCGACCGTACCGGCGTCGAGGCGCGCGTCCGCGACCTGATGCAGCAGACGCTCAACTCCTATTCGGCGGGCATCGAGGTCATCTCCATCGCGATCGGGAAGGCGACGGCGCCTGAAGAAGTCGTCAGCGTCCAGCGCGAAGTGTCCGGCGCCGAGCAGAACAAGGCGCGGCGCGAGGCGGAAGCCATCGCCCACCGCAACCGCGTGGTTCCCGAGGCCGAAGGCCGCGCGCGCGCGCTGATCCAGGAGGCGGAAGGCTACAAGGCTGCCGTCGTTGCGGAAGCCAGGGGCGCCGCCGATGCGTTCAACCTGATTTACGCTGAATATCGCGCCGCTCCGCGTGTCACGCGCGAACGCATGTTCCTCGAAACGATGGAAAGAGTGCTGGGCCGCACCGACAACACGATCATCGACACCAAGTCGGGGGCGGTGCCCATCCTCCCGCTCGACCAGTTGCGCGGCCGCCAGACGCCGCAGGGGCAATGACCATGCAACGCACCCTCATCATCGCAGGCGCTGTCGCCGCCTTCGCCATCCTCATCCTCGCCAACGCGCTTTATATTGTGCGCGTGGACCAGCAAGCCATCGTGCTGCGCTTCGGTCAGGCGCAGTCCACGGTCAACGCCACCCAGGCCGGCGTGGGCGAGGGCGGCGTTCCGCTCAACAACGCGCCGGCGGGCCTGCACATCAAGCTCCCCTTCGTCGAGGACGTGCGGTTCTACGAGAAACGCAACCAGGGCTTCGAACTCGATGCCGCCGAGGTCATCGCCAATGATCAGCAGCGCCTCTATGTCGATGCGATCGCGCGCTGGCGCATCTCCGATCCGCTGCAATATCTCCGCGCCTCCGGCGGCGCCGGCGAGTCGCAACTCGCCTCGCGCTTCACAGCGGCCCTGCGCGGCGAACTCGGCAAGGTCAGCCAGCCCGACATCATTGCGGGCCAGCGCGCCACGCTGATGCAGCGCGTGCGCGTCGCCCTGCAGGCGCAGGTGAACACGCTGGGCATCGAAGTCGTCGATGTCCGCATCCGTCAGGCCGACCTGCCCGAGGCCAACACACAGCGCGTCTATGACCGCATGAAGTCCGAACTGCAGCAGAAGATCAGCCAGTACAACGCGGAGGGCGAGGGTCTTTTCGCCTCGATCACCGCCGAAGCCGATGCGCAGGCGCGCGTGATCGTCGCCAACGCCGAACAACAGGCCCTGCGGATCAAGGGCGAGGGCGATGCGGAGCGCGCCGGAATCTCGGCGTCCGCGTTCAACAAGGATGCCGACTTCTATTCGTTCTACCGTTCGCTGCTGGCCTACGATAAGGCGATCAAGACGGGGACGCCGTTCGTGATCTCGCCCGACAGCGAATTCTTCAGGTATTTCGGCGATCTCGACGGCCGCCGCTGAGGCTTGTTTCAGCCAAACGAACCGCAACAGGCCCGCGTATCCAGCGGGCCTGTTTGCTTTTGGGCGAGGCGGGGCCGCCGGATCATTCCTTCGGCTTGTTCCGTAGCGCGTCGAACTGCGCACGGCTCATCATCGAATGCGCGACGATGACCCACTCGTCCTTGTCGTTTTCCGCCAGCACGAGCGTGTAGACGTCGCCGCGATCCGTCGCCGCCACTTTCAGGACGGCGTCGCGCCCGTCATAGCGCGGGCCTTCGACCTTGCCCTGCTCGGCCGCCAGGCGCTCCACCATGTACGGATCGAAGATCGCCTCATAGGCTGGGCTGCCTGGTCCGCCGGCAAGGGCCGCCGCGATCGCGTCGATGTTCACCGCATCGTTGAGCGGCAGCATGCGCTGCAGGTCCCTGGCGTTGAACGCATCCACGAACGCACGCGCGACCGACGCCGGGTCCTTTCGGTCCGGCTCCATCACCCCGCCGCCGCCACACGCGGCCAGCAGCAGGGCGAAAGCGAATGCTGCGAGCCTCCTCAAGCCGCCAACCACGCCGGCTTGCCGAAAGGCAGCGCCAGATCGTGCGCCACGGCTTCGTGTGTGATCATGCCCTCGGCCACGTTGAGGCCGTTGGCGAGGTGTCTGTCGGCCTTCAGAGCCGCCTTCGTGCCTTTGTTGGCGATGTCGAGTGCGAATGGCAGCGTCACATTGTTGAGCGCATAGGTCGATGTGCGCGGCACAGCGCCGGGCATGTTGGCGACGCAATAGTGCAGGATGCCGTCCACCTCGTAGATCGGATCGTCATGCGTCGTGGGGCGAGAAGTCTCGAAGCAGCCGCCCTGGTCGATGGAGATGTCCACCAGCACGGCGCCGGGCTTCATCTTCTTCAGGTGCGCGCGCGTCACCAGCTTGGGCGCCGCCGCGCCGGGGATCAGCACGGCGCCGATGACGAGATCGGCTTCGATCACCGCGCGATCGATCGCCGCCTGGGTCGCGTAGACCGTGTCCACCGAGCCGGCGAACTGCACGTCGAGTTCCTCAAGGCGCGGCATCGAGCGGTCGAACACCGTCACATTGGCGCGCGCGCCGATCGCCATCTCCGCCGCGTGGACGCCCGCGACGCCGCCGCCGAGGATAACCACATTGGCCGGCGGCACGCCCGGCACGCCGCCCAGCAGCAGGCCGCGCCCGCGCTTCGTTTTCATCAGCGCATAGGCGCCGACATTGATCGACATGCGGCCCGCCACCTGGCTCATCGGCTGGAGCAGGGGAAGGCGGCCAGCAGTGTTGGTGACCGTCTCATAGGCGATGCACGTCGCCCCCGATTTCATCAGCGCTTCGGCCTGCGGCTTGTCGGCGGCGAGGTGGAGATAGGTGAACAGCGTGTGGTGCGGCTTGAGCATCGCGCACTCAGCGGGCTGAGGCTCCTTCACCTTCACGATCATCTCGGCTTCGGCGAATACGGCGGCGGCGGTCGGCAGGATTTTCGCGCCGACGGCTTCGTAGTCGGCGTCGGAAGCTGCGAGGCCATTGCCGGCGTTCGTCTCGACCAGGACTTCATGTCCCGCGCGAACGAGTTCGCCGACGCTCTCCGGCGTCAGGCCGACACGATATTCCTGCGTCTTGATTTCCTTGGGAGCGCCGATTCTCATGCCGATCTCCTCAATCTTCCGGGTGGGTTATGCCAGAAGCGGGCTGATTTGCGCCATAGACTTGCGCTGGCTCAGTTGCGATTTTCCGCACTGCGAAGTCGGGCGAGGAAGTTGCGCAAATCCCGCACCGTCTCGTCCGGCAGCTGCTCCATAGGCAGGTGACCGCCCTCGGGATAGGTCGCCAACTGCGCCCCCGGTATCGCCGCCGCGATGGCGCGGGCGTCTTCCACGGGGATCAGCCTGTCCTGCTCGCCCGACATCACCAGCACCGGCATGCGGATGTTCGCGAAGTCTGCCGGCGTCCACGGCGTGTCGGGACGCGGGTTCTGCGTCAGAAGAATGTCGCGATGGCCTTCGCCCATGGCGAGGTCCGAATAGCGCGCGATGATTTCATCCGTCACCAGCGTCTCATCGAGATAGGCGGCCTTCAGCCCGTCCACCGCGAACATCTTCACGTCGAACAGTTTGAGGATGAAACGGCCGAAACCGTTGTTGAGCAGTGCGAGCGCGCCCGGTGGCCCGCCACTCGGCTTGCCATTCTCGCCCGGCCATCCAGCCGCATCGACCAGCACCAGCGCTTCAAGCCGCGCCGGATATTTCATCGCAAACGACAGCGACACGGCGCCGCCCATGGAATTGCCGCCAAGCACGAACTCATCGACGCCCGCATGATCCGCAAGCTGCTTCACCAACTCGGCATTGCGGTCGAGCGTGGACTTGTAATCACGCGGCGCCTGCGTCAGCCCATGACCGGGCAGGTCGATGGCGATCACGCGATACTCGTCCTGCAGCCGCTCCACCCACGGCCGCCATGCATGTACCGACGCTGCATAGCCATGCACCAGCAGCAGCGTGCGCCCGTCGCTGCGTCCTTCGTCCGTGTAATGAACGATCAAGCCCGGTTCCGGCTCGAACGTGCGCGAGGCGGGTAGCCCGTAGGTGAGCCGCAGGTCCGCTATCGGGATTTCACGTCCCGCGCATCCCGCAACGATCAGGCAGGCGCAGAGCATTCCGCTAATGGCAGGCCAGCGAGCCACATGCATGTCGCACACCCTGCTACCAGTTGGTCCGCGACGCCAGTACGCAAAACCCGCCTGCATGAATCGCCCGCAATGTCGCACCCGTGCGGCAACGCGGCGCGGAGGCGCCTTTCGGGAATGCGATAGGCTCGTCCCCGGCTGGACCGACAAAAAGGGAGCGGCCTCGATGTCGCCAGGTCATGTCGCGCCCTTGCTGGCTGTGCTCGTCGATCGCCCGCTTGTCTGGCGTATCGGGCTTGTCGTTGCGGGAAGCTGGATGATGGCGGTGTCGTCGTGGATTTCCGCGCCGATGTATCCCGTGCCGATGACGATGCAGAGCTTTTTCGTCATGGCTTTGGCCGGCATCGCCGGCGCGCGGCTTGCTGCGGCCATCGTGCTCACCTGGCTTGCGCAGGCGGCGCTTGGCGCGCCATTCCTCGCCGATGGGGCAGGCGGCCTTGCCGTGTTCGAGGGGCCAACGTCGGGCTATCTCGCCGGTTTCCTGATCGCAGCCTTCGCCTGCGGCTGGCTCACCGAACGCCCGATGATGCGCGGCTGGCTCCCGATGTTCGCGGTGTTCCTGATCGGACACGCGCTGATCCTCGCCCTGGGTTGGGCGCGCCTCGCGCTGATGGCGGACCCTCTTGCTGCGTGGGAGAGCGGCGTTGCGCCGTTCGTGATTGGCGGCGTTCTCAAATCCGTGCTTGCGGTCGGTGTCGCGAAGTGGGTGGAGAGCGCGCTTCTTTCGCGCATGCGTTGATGAGATCGTTCGGCCCAACGGCAGCGTGATTCTTCCCGATTGCTCCAGAACGCAGGAAGCCGCCGCGTGGCCGCGACGGCTTCCCGGATCGTCAGACGGCAGGGCCGTCAAATCCGACCGTCAGACTACAGCGCCTTGCCGATCGAGAAGTAGATGCCGTCGCCAGCGCCCGATATGTCGCTGTCGTAATAGCCGACGCCGAAGTCGAGGCCGCCGAGCGCCAGCGATCCGCCGACGGTCCAGTTGTTGTACTCGCCGTAGCCGTCGAGATAGGCGCCATAGGTGGCCGACAGGCCGAAAATATCGTTGACGGCGTAGTCAGCCGTGATGTCGGCGTACACGGTTTCGTTGTCCGGGTCCCAGTTCAGCGATCCGCCGAGTGCGAAGCCGTTGCCGAAATCCTTTGCGAGCGTGCCGTTGAATTCGAAGAAATCGAGGTCGAGGCCCGAGTCCGGGTAGGTGTAGTAAACGAAGCCGACGCTGGCATCGATGCCGCCGAGGTCGAAGCCGTAGCTGCCGTAGAAGTCCAGTTCGAGATTCGTGTCGGCCGGATCGTCGTTGAAATCCGCGCCAGAAGCCCACACGCCGGCCGAGAAGCCGTTGCCGAAGTCGGCGTCGAAGCCGCCCTGGACGACCATGTCCTGGTTGGACTGCGTGACGCCGCGCCAGACATAATCCGTCGTCAGCGTGACATTGCCCGAAACTGAAACGTCCTGGGCGAAGGCCGGGGCGGCGGAGGCCGCAGCGATCATCGCGCCGAATACCAAGAGCTTGCGCATTATCTTACCCTTTTCCCCGCTGTTGAATCGTCCCGCAGATGCGGCTTTGCAAGTGCAGGTGCGCTGGGGAACGCATCTGCCTCCGAGCCCGAACCTGGCGGCCGATGCAGCAACACCTGAAATGCTTTCCCGTCCATGTTGTGCGCCGCAGCGCAACCGCACAATTTAATGACAGCACCGGCGGCAGGTACGCCCAATAATTGGGCGATCGGGGCCGTTCTGCCGCTCCCGCAAGCCCGGAATCATCCCTCGCGCGAGTGCTCTGACTGACGTGACGGGGCGGATCAAAATCATGGGGCAAAAGGGAATTTCTTCGACTACGGGGTCTGTCGCCGGATCAATTTCCTGCCGCCGGCGCGGCCCGGCTTGCGGAATTCCTGCTGCAGCGCGATTAAGCGGAATGAATCCTCCCAATCCCCCCGCAACCGGCGTGGCCGGCCTGACACAGCTGGGCGCCAGCGCCGCCATTCCCGCCTCGCCCGAACAGGCGGTTCTCGAGCGCGTGCCCAACCCGCATCCGGGCACGCTCTATCTTGCGCGCTTCACGGCGCCGGAGTTCACCTCTCTCTGCCCGGTCACCGGCCAGCCAGACTTTGCACATCTGGTCATCGACTACGCCCCGGCGGAGTGGATCGTGGAGAGCAAGAGCCTGAAGCTCTACCTGACCTCGTTCCGCAATCACGGCGCTTTCCACGAGGACTGCACCATCGCCATCGGCAAGCGGCTGGCCGATCTGCTCGCGCCCACCTGGCTGCGCATCGCCGGTTACTGGTATCCGCGCGGCGGCATTCCCATCGACGTCTTCTGGCAGACGGGCATCGCGCCTGCGGGTCTGTGGGTCCCCGACACGGGCGTTGCGCCCTATCGCGGCAGGGGCTGAGGCGTCGTGCGCGGGACAGTCGACGGCATCTACCGCCATCCCGTGAAGGGCCTGACGCCCGAACCGATGACGTCCGTGCGTCTCGACGCCGGCGCGTATTTTCCCGGTGACCGCGACTACGCCGTCGAGGTTGGCCCTTCCGGCTTCGATCCGGCCAATCCCAAACACATTTCCAAGCAGCGCTTCACCGTACTCGCCCGCTTCCCGGCGCTTGCCCGCGTGAAGACGCGCCTCGACGACGCCACAGGCGTCTTCCACGTCGGCGATGCGCACGGCTTCGGCGTCGGGATGCGGCTCGACACGGCCGAGGGACGCGCCAGCCTCGAGAACTTCCTGCAGGCCTTTCTCGGCGAAGACGCGCCCGGCAAGCTGCGCGTGCTCGAAAGCCCGCAGGGTTATCGCTTCATGGATAACCCGCGCGGCTATATCTCGGTCATCAACCTCGCCAGCGTGCGCGCCATCGCCAGGGCTATCGGGCAGGAGGTCGACCCGCTGCGCTTCCGCGCCAATATCTATGTCGATAGTCTCGCGCCGTGGGCCGAGGATGAATGGGTGGCCGGATCGCGCGTGAAGCTGGGCGCGGCGGAATTGTCCGTGTTCAAGCCCATCGTTCGCTGCGTCGCCACGCATGTGAACCTCGACACCGGCGAGTGCGACATCGACATGGTGGACATGCTTCGCCGGCATTTCGGCCGCGACATGCTGGGCACATATTTCTCGATCACTGGCGGCGGCGAAGTGAAGCTCGGCAGCCCGCTGGAAGGCTGAGCCCTACCAGTGTGGCGGCGGCGGCTCCTCGCCGCCCTCCGGCCCGATGGCCGCCTCCGCGCTGGAGAGCCGGTCGGACAGCCGTTCGACCTCGCGCTTGAGACGATCGATGTCTTTCCATTGCGACGTGATCGTCTGGTTCAGGTCCTCGATCGTCCGTTCATGGTGGGCGATGCGGGTTTCGAGCGCGTCGATGCGTGAGGTGTCGGCCATGACGCAGTTATGCCTGTTTCGCGGGCCGTGCTAAAGCCCATCCCATGAATCTCCATTGCTCATGGCGCGACATCATGCGCGAGGCGGCCCAGCGGCTGTCTGCCGCCGGGATCGAAGGCGGCGCCCGCGATGTGCGCCTGCTGCTGGCGCAGGCGTTGGAAATCGAGCCGGTCGAGGTAATCCTGCGCGAGTCGGACGCCGTGGACCCTGTCGGCCTGTCCGCCTTCGAGGCTCTGGTGAAGCGCCGGGAGCGGGGTGAGCCGGTCTCGCGCATCCGTGGCTGGCGGGAATTTCACGGTCACCGCTTCGCGATCACGCCCGATGTGCTGGACCCGCGCCCCGAAACCGAACTGCTGGTGGAGGAGGGCATCCGGCGCCTGCCCCGCGAGGGCCGCGTGATCGATCTTGGCGTCGGTTCCGGCTGCATCCTCCTGTCCGTTCTGGCTGCGCGTGCCGACGCCAGCGGCGTCGGCGTCGATCTCTCGCCGCGCGCCGTCGATGTGGCGAAGGCCAACGCCGCCGCGCTGGGCCTGACCGGGCGCGCCAGTATCATCGCGCGCAGTTTCGCAGGCGAACAGGACGGATGGTTCGATCTCGCCCTGTCGAACCCGCCCTACATCTCGCGCGCCGAAGTCGAGACGCTTGCGCCCGACGTGCGCAACCATGACCCCGTCATGGCGCTCAGTCCGGGAGACGATGCGCTGGAGTCTTACCGCCTGATTCTCGGCGCGATGCCGGCATGGTTAAAGCCGGGCGGCTGGCTCGGCTTCGAGGTCGGGGCAGGGCAGGCGGGAGACGTCTCCAGCCTCATGGCGAACGCCGGCCTTGCCGGCATTCAGGTGTTCGATGATCTGGCGGGAATCCCCCGCGCGGTGTTCGGTCGCAGGGTTCCGGGCTGACCTGGCCCAGGCTTGCCACAGGAATTCCACATCAAATCACTTGGCGCAGGCCCGCAAACCGGCTAGCTTTCAAATTGACGGGCTGCAGGCGATTCCTGGTTTAAGTGCCGGTAACCAAGCCAAGCGTCCGGTTGGGTCTGTGAGTGACAGACCGAAACTCCGTCCAATTGGGGCGATACACTCTGAAGATCAGGGATGGTTTTATGAAGCGTCAGCGGGGGCGCGGGCGCAAGCCCGGCGGCGGCGGTGGTGGTGGTAACAACCACAATCACGGCAACCGATCGCTTGAGAGCAATGGCCCGGACGTGAAGATCCGGGGCACGGCCGCGCAGATCTACGAAAAGTACGCACAGTTCGCGCGCGACGCCCAGTCGGGCGGCGACCGTGTGAAGTACGAGAATTATCTGCAGCACGCCGAACACTATTATCGTGTGATGGCGGCGACGATGCCGCGCGAGCGTCTGCTCCAGCAGCAGAACGGCGAGGGCGGCTTCTCCTCCACCCAGCCGGTTGAGGGTTCCGTCTCCCAGCCGGTCGAAGGCGGCGGCGCGCCGCAGGGCGAGCATCACGAGCCGATCAAGTCCATGGATGACGGCGCCAGCGATGATGGCGACAACGAATCCGATGGCGAGGAAGGCGAAAGCGTCAACAGCAACACCGGCGGCGGCGAAGAAACCGAAGCCGGAGCGCGCGAGGAAGATCGCGGTGAAGATGGCGAAGGCGACCGGCAGGGCCGGAACCGTCGTGGCCGCCGCCGCCGTCGTCCGCAGGATGGTCAGCCCGGCGAACGCCAGGGCGAGCGTCAGGCCGGCGGCGACCCCGAAGCCCGCTCGGCGCTCGACAGCCTTGCCCGCAAGCAGGGCGCATTGACAGGCGGCTGATTGCCGATCGCGATCGAATGTTATGCGGGCCGGACATCGCTGTCCGGCCCGTTTCGTTTTGGGTTCAGGTATTTGGCGCGTTGTTGGCGCGCAGGCGGTCGATCTCCTCGCGCAGTTGTTCGATGCGCAGTTCGCGCTCGATGCTCTGCTCGACCGATAGAAAGCGCCTGAACTTGACCAGCACCCAGCAGGTGTACCCCGCCGCGCCCGCCAGGATCAGCATGAACAGGGCAAGCCCCATCTCGCCCTCCGCAAAGCTGCCCTGCGCCGCGATCAGGAAGAGCAGGGCGAACAGTGCGTTGCCGCCGATGCAGGCGATCTGGGCGTGAAGCGGCATGGCAGTCTCCCTCTCCCGCCTTCGCGGCGTCCTTCACTCCTATAGCGCGGATTTGACGCCAGTCGGATCGTGACGGCATATGGACGTTCGGGATTGGGAGGGGCGCATGGCGGTAGTCCTCGCCGTGGTTGGGGCCATCATTGGCAGCATCGCGATCTGGTGGTGGCGCGCCCAGCAGGTGAAGGGCGCCGCCGACAGCGTTATCGACGTCGCCGGAAAGGCGCGCGGCATGATCAGCCGCGCCCGCTTCCGCCAGCGCGCCGGACAGTCCGTTCTTGCAGGCGTCGATTCCCCCGGCATGGCTGCGGCGACGTTGCTCTACTCGCTTGCGTCGCTTCGCGGCCCGGTCATGCGTGCGGATGCGGAAGTCATCGAGGGGCTGCTCAAGACCGTATGCCGCCTCAACGCGCAGGATCGCGACGATGCGATGGCCTTCGCGGAATGGGCGTCCGGCCAGGTCAGCGACACGAACGAGGTCGTGCGGCGCTTCCTGCCGCTGTGGCTGAATGCGCTCAAGCCTGCCGAGCGAGAGGAGCTGGTCGATATGGCTGTGAGGGTGGCGGGCAGGGCCGGAGAGCCAACGGATGCGCAGACGCTTGCGATCCGCCGGCTTGGCGACGGCCTGTTCCCCCAGTAGGTTAGCCCATCGTGAAAGCGCAAAGCTTGTTGCCGTCGAGATCGCGGAAATAGGCGCCATAGAAGCCCCCGCCACGGTCGCCCGGCGCGCCTTCATCCGTCGCGCCCAGCGCGATAGCCTTGGCGTGCAACTCGCCGACCTTTGCAGCATTCGCACAGCGAAGCGCGATCATGTTGCCATTGCCGCGATGCTGCGGGCCGCCGTCGAACGGCGTCGTCACGCCGAACAGCGGGCCCTGTGCGAAGCCATAGAGCTGGCCGTTCTTCGTTTCCATGACGCGCTTGCCGCCCAGCTCGCCGAGCAGCGCGTCGTAGAACGCCAGAGCCTTCGCCAGGTCCTTCGTTCCAACGGTGGTGTAGCCGATCATGCAGCGTCCTTCCCTGCCTTTGCAGGGAAGGAATCATGGCTGCGGCGTCAGGGCAAGACTCAGCCCGGCGCGTGGAAGGCGCAGAGCTTGTTGCCGTCGAGGTCGCGGAAATAACCCGCATAGAATGTGTCGCCGCGCGGTCCCGCCGGGCCTTCATCGGTCGCGCCGAGCTTGATGGCGAGATCGTAGATCTCGTGCACCTTCTCCTTGGACGGCATCGCCAGCGCGATCATCGTGCCGTTGCCATAGGTCGCGGCTTCCTTGTTGTAGGGCGTGCCGATGCCCAGCATCGGGCCCTGTCCGTTGCCGTAGACAACGCTGACGCCGAAATCCATCGCGCGCGTGGCGCCCAGCGGGGCAAGCAGCTGGTCATAGAATTGAAGCGCCTTGTCGTACTGGTTCGTGCCCAGCATTGCGTAACCGATCATGGGGTGTCCTCCGTCCTTTAGCGACCGACCATCGCGCCGCCGCCGCACGCGCGCAAGTTGCCCCAGCCACGCTGCTGACAGGACGTTGGGTGCAGAGGGCCAGGTCACGCCGAAGAATTCTCGGGCTTCCTCCGAGAAGAAATCAGCGGTTTCGCGCCGTATCCGTCAGGGCGCCGAAAACGCGCGGGTGACCTTGAGGAACATGACCGGCGCACGCAGCGGCGCGGTGCATGCAGCGCTCGCCGTCACGACGCCCTTGTGCGCGAACTCCACATTGCCGCCCGCCACGCAGATCTCGCGGATGCGATCGTAGACGGCGCTCGCATCCTTGAGCACATCATGCCCTGCAACCGTGTCGAACGACTTGTCCCCGTTGAGCGGGCCGCAGCGGTCGCCCGTGTCGAATTCGATATGCCCCGCCATCGTGGAGAACCCGCGCTGTCCGTTGCAGTGGATGGAGAGCAGGTGCATCAGGCCCGCCATCCGGTCCTCGTCCCCGCTGCGCCCTGTGACCAGCTGAGCGCCATAGCTGTGCACGGCGTCCGCAAAGGCAGTCCAGCGGTCGGGGCCTGTGCGGTTCAGCAGGATCTCGCCAGCCTTTCCGGCGTCCTGCGGGACATGCCGAACCGTGCTCGCAACCGAATATTCGCGATTCCCCCGCATGGCGTCCGCAATCACGTCCTTCCACAGCGACAGCACATCGCGCGTATTGCCCGACGTCGACCGCAGGCCCGCGTCCCACGCCCATTGCAGCACGACGCCACACGCATACGGCGTCTCGCCGCCGCGCAGGTCGGCCGTCATCAGGCTCTCGCTCTCCTTCAGCGCCGACTGGCATTTGGCGAGGTTCAGGTTGATGCCCGCCAGCAGCGGCGCGGATTCGGGAGCCGGCGTCGGATCGAGCGCGAGCAGGGCGGCATAGCTCGCGCCGCCTTCGTGCAGCCACGGCCGCTCGCCATTCTCGGCGCTGTCGACCATGTCGCCATTCCAGAAATGGAATGTCTCGTGCGCCAGGAATTCGCGCACCAGCTCGCCGCCATCGGGCGATGCCTTGCTCCATCCCCCGCCATAGAAGCGCACCGACACCATCGCGCCCGCCGTCACATCGCCGCGCATGCCCTCGCCGCGATCGTTCGGGAAATGCGCGATGACGATGCCGGGCGTCGATGTCAGCTCGACGCCAAGCCGGTCGGCATAGAGCGCCGCGGAATCGTTCGCCGCTGTCAGGATTTTCTCGCGCAGCCAGGCGGGCGTATCCGGCGCGGTGACCACGTTCGTCTCGCCCCGCTCGACATACGCCTCCGGCCCGATGAACACCCAGC
Organism: uncultured Rhizobium sp.; assembly: GCA_964529555.1. GTDB lineage: Bacteria > Pseudomonadota > Alphaproteobacteria > Caulobacterales > Hyphomonadaceae > UBA7672. The sequence continues at coordinate 34,339 of CAZGWV010000004.1, read as the reverse complement.
CGTCGAGCGTCAGCGCATCGTCCTTCCCGCGATGGCCAACAACGGTCCATCCATCGGGCAGTTTGAAATCGAGCTCATGGCTCAAGCCGCCGACATTGGCCGGCAGCAGGTGCGGCGCATAGACCAGCCAGCCTTTGCCAACCGGCGTCAGCGCCGGATAGATGCGGTCGCGCTGCCGCGTATCCGGCTTCACGGCGATCTCGAAAGCGGCCATCGGCGCAGCGAAGGTGATCGCCGCATCCTGCAGGGCCGCGCCCGGCGTGGTTGTCGTCCATGTCTCTGCGCGGATGTCGCCGGCGCTGTCACGGAAAGGAAAGCGCGTCGCCGCGCCGGGCAGGCCATAGGCCGCCGAAAGTCCGGTCTCGGTCGGGCTCACAGCAATCTTCACGACCACCTGCGGCGCCGGCCGCAGCGTGTTGCACGACGCCAGGATCGGCAGGGCGAGGAGGATGCAGAGGCCGGCCAGAAGCGTGCGAATGGTCGTATCTCCCCACGGAAAAGCAAAAGGCCCGCCCCCGATGGGAGCGGGCCTTCGCAGATGATAGCGCGATCCGGCTATTCGAACAGCTTCGCCCAGCGCGGCTTTTTACGGCTCTTCCAGGCGCCGCGGTGATAGGCGTCCGAGCCGAGCAGCGGCACGACCGTGGTGGCCTCGGCGAAGACCATCTGTTCGTGCGTGGTCGATACCTTGCCCCAGCTCGCGGCCTCTTTCAGCGTCGAGGACGAGCAGGCGCCGTCGCGCACGTCGGCGACGGTGATCTGCACGGCGTATTTGTGGACCTCGGCATCGACGCCCAGGATCTCGGCGCAGACAACCGTGTCCTGCGCGAAGTTCTTCGGCACGCCGCCGCCGACCATGAACAGGCCCGTCGTGCCCGCCGCGATCTTGATATCGGTCAGCTCGCGGAAATCCGCGACCGCATCGATCATCACGTACGGCTTCTTCGCCTTGGCGCGATCCTTCTGGTGCTTCACCAGACCGAAGCCGGCGGACGAGTCCACGAAGGCCGGGCAGAAGATCGGAACGCCTTCCTCATAGCAGGTCTGGATCAGCGAGCCTTTCTTCCTGGCGTTGCCGTCGGCCAGCCATTTGCCCATCTCGTGGATGAACTCACGCGAGGAATAGCCGCGCGGCTCGAGCGAATCCGCGATCTCGTAGATCGTGTGGTCGCACGCCTGCAGTTCTTCTTCGTCGATGTAAGTGTCGTAGATCCGGTCGATATAGTTGTCGCGCAGGACGTTGTCGTCCACTTCGCCGGCGGCTTGATAGTGCTTGAAGCCGAGCGCTTCGAAGAAGTCCATGTCGACGATCGAGGCGCCGGTGGCGACGACAGCGTCGATCATGCCGTACTTCACCATGTCGCGGTAAACGTGCATGCAGCCGCCCGCCGATGTGGAGCCGGCGAGGATCAGCCAGGTCGAGCAGCCCTTTTCCTTCAGCGCCATGTTGAAGATATCGGCCGCGCGCGCGGTGTCGCGCGAGGAGAACGACATCTTGCGCATCGAGTCGATGATCGGGCGCGCGTCGAACGACGTCATGTCGACGTGCTCGACGGTCTTGCCGAGCAGTTGCGCCTTCGTGTTGTTGCGCTTCTTCGCAACGGCTTTGACGGGGGCGGCTTTGGCCTTCGAGGCAGCTTTTGCCATGGGAGAGAGACTCCAGAGGAAAGGACGTCAGAAGGCGACGGCCAGCCTTGGGGTCCGGCTTACGCCGGGGTGATGGGGGTCCGGCTTGCGCCGGGGTGATTGAATGGCGGGGGATATAGCAGTGTGCGGACGGATTTGAAGAAGAATTCCGCCCCAGCCACCGCTCATCCCGACGAAAGTCGGGATCCAGGAACCGTAGGGGACCTTGCACGGACCTGAAGCTTCAAGCCGGAACAAGCCTCACGTTCAGCCCTGGATCCCGACTTTCGTCGGGATAAGCGGGACAAGGTGCCATGAGGAGAAGGACTCCATAACGACATGCGGCCCGCGGGGTTCATTCGCGGGCCGCACGCGTGTTGTGTTACAGTTATGCTACCGAACGACTTTCAGCCTGCGCGTCGGCTTGCGGCCGGCGCGGCGTGCGGGCTTCTCGACAACCAGCGGGCCGTACATCGAGGTCCACGGCAGATCCTTGACGGAGATGGTCTCCGTCTCGCCGAAGCCGTTGAACCGCGTCTGCATGGCGACGCCGTAAGCGCCGAGCATGCCGAGCTCGATATAGTCGCCCTCGCGGATGTCCGCCGGCAGGGTGAACGGGCCTTCCATGGCGTCCAGCGAGTCGCAGGTCGGGCCATACAGCTTGAACTGCTGCTCGCCGCCTTCGAACTCGCCGTCCGGCCGGTGAGCCTTCACGGGGAAGGGCCACTTGCAGTGGGCGGCGTCGAACAGGTTGCCATAGCTGCCGTCATTGATGTGCAGCGCACCGTCCTTCACCAGCTCGACGCGGACGAGGATGGAGCTCGACTCGGCGACGAGCGCACGGCCGGGTTCGCACCACAGCTGGGCGTTCATCGCGACCGGCATCTGCTCGAACACCTCCTTGATGACCTTGACGTAGAGCTCGAGGTCGGGAGGCGTCATGCCCGGATAGGCCGACGGGAAGCCGCCGCCGACATCGACGACATCGAGGATGACGCCTGCTTCACGGATGATCCGCGAAGCCAGCTCCATCGCGTCGCGATAGGCGGACGGGTTCATGCATTGCGAGCCGACGTGGAAGGACACGCCAAGATTGTCCGCAAAGCCGCGCGCCTTGCGCAGCAGGGCGGGAGCGTTCGCTTCCGACACGCCGAACTTGTTCGAGAGCGCGTACATCGCATCCGCATTGTTCACCGCAAGCCGCACGACGAGCGTGAGGTCATCGGCGCGCTGCGTGGCGGCGACGATCTTCTCGAGTTCGGCCTCGCAATCGAGCGAGAAGACGCGCACGCCATGGTCGAAGTAGGCGCGCTCGATAGCCTTGCGCGACTTGACCGGATGCATGAACGCCATCTTCGCGTCGGGATAACGCGAGGCGATGAGCTTGATCTCTTCTTCCGAAGCGACGTCGAACCAGCGGAGGCCCGTCGCGTACATCGCATCGAGCGCCCACGGCGAAGGGTTCGCCTTTACTGCGTAAAGAACTTCGCCCGGAAAGTTATCCCTGAACCATGAAGCCGCTAGTGACACCCGTTCCGGCCGCACGCATGCAACCGGCTTTTCAGGGAGTCGTTCCCGGACCAGGTCCAGGGGCGTATGAAACGTGAGCAATTCACGTACACCCCTGTTAGTTGTTGAACCCAATCCGGCGTTAGTACGGATCTTTGACCCTAAGTTCTGCCTCTCAACCCGCACTCGTCATCCAAACCCCACCTCTTGTCGAGGAGCTCCTCTTTTGAGGAGCGGGCCTCTTTCAGCGGAGACCCTTGGGAAGTTCAGACGCCACGTGGAATCAAGGCGCAGAGCCTCGAGCCGATGTCCGCCGGCGTGATGGATATAGGGAATACTGCCGGGGATGTAAATAAAATCTTGCGGCCCTTCAGTGGGTTGCCAACAACCGTTCATATTGGCCGTCAATTAGTGGTGTCGGTTGTCATGTGACAGTTCCCGGCGCGGGTGGCGCCCTCGATCTACGGTGCGTGATTCGGTTTCCGTAAGCGTGATTCGCCGGATAAGACGGCACTTCTCTGGCCTCGCGGAGCGCAGGGTATGGTGACGTCGCCAGTCGAGATCAGGTTGCCGGCATGGGTGGCGGGGCTTGCCGTTCCATCGGCGCCAGCCGGTGATGGAGCTCTCATGCGGCTTGCGCTTCAGGCGGCTGCGGAAAATGTCGCACATGGAACCGGCGGCCCTTTCGGCGCCTGTATTCGCAACGATGCGACCGGCGAAATCATCGGCATCGGCGTCAACCTCGTTCCCGCCACCGGCAATCCCGTGCTGCACGCTGAAACGGTGGCTTTGACCATGGCGGCGGCAAGGCTGGCCGAGCCGGGGAGTTATACCCTGTTCACCTCTTGCGAGCCCTGCATCATGTGCCTGGGCGCGGCTCATTGGGCGCGCGTTGCACGTGTCGTGTCGTCGGCGAGCAAGTCCGATGCGGAGGCTGTCGGCTTCAGCGAAGGCGCCGGGACGCGCGAGCTGCGGACAGAAATGGCTGCGCGCGGCGTCGTGTTCCAGGATGGATACCTGCACGCCGAAGGCGCGGCCGTCCTGCGCCGCTACGCAGAAACCGGCGGCGCGATCTACGGTCCGGCGGCCTGACGGGCAGGAGGAAGGGGAATGCGCGTATTCAGGTTGGGATTGTCTCTGGTTGTGGCGGCGTGTGCGCTTGCCCTCGCGCCTGTGACTCTGGCCCAGAAGACCGAGCAACAGATCATGGATGAGCTGAAGGGCATCGTCCCCATCGGCCTGCGCAGCATCCCGTCCGAAAGCATGCTGCCCAACCTGCTCGTCGGAGATCGCGTCGCCATCGTTGCGATCGATCGCGAGTTACGCCGTGGCGACGTCGTGATCTTCCAGCATCCCAACAGCGATCGCGTGATGATCGACCGCATCATCGGCCTGCCAGGAGATACGGTTCAGATGAAGCGCGGCCAACTCTGGCTCAACGGAGAGATGGTGGAGCGAACGCTCGTGCGCGACGTCAGGTACTGGTCAGAGGAGTCTGGCCGGAGCTTCCCGGTGCGCGAGTATAGCGAACAGCTTCCCGGTGCAGACAAGCCGTACCTGATCCACGAATTCTCGGATGCTGACGGCCTGGACGAGACGCCGGAGTTCAGCGTGCCGGCCGGACATCTCTTCCTCATGGGCGACAACCGCGACAATTCGGAAGACAGCAGGGCGCCAAGCGGCCAACGCGCCATGGCGCGGGCGCAGCCCGAGGGCTGGCTCAATCTCAGCGTACGCCTGCCCGCCGATATGCGTGACGACGCCATCGGCTTCGTCCCGACCCGGAATCTCATGGGGCGTGCGGCGAGCGTGGTCTATACGCTCAATGTTTGCGCGATGCGTGCGGAGGATCGCGCGGCGGGGGCCGAATGCCTGCGGTCGCGGCTCTGGCAGGGGCTTTGACCTGTGATGTCGAATCTTATTGCTTCTCGATAAGTGCTCCCTAAAGTGCCCCCACGCAATTCAAGGGGTACTCAATGTTCGGAAGCCGCAAGACGCTGAAGCTCGGCGCCGCCATGGTCGCCATTCTGGCGGCCTCGGCCTGCACAACGGACGGCCAGACATCCGACACGTATGCCGCGTCGATGATCCCGGCGTCCGCGCCCCAACAGGCGGCTGCCCCGGCCCGCGATCCCATCGTCGCCGAGATCGCGGCGATGGAATACGACATTCCGTACACGAAGTATGTGCTTCAGAACGGTCTCACGCTGATCGTGCATGAAGACACCAAGACGCCCACCGTCACGGCCCACCTGATCTATCACGTCGGCTCGAAGAACGAGCCCAAGGGCCGCTCCGGCTTTGCCCACCTGTTCGAGCACCTGATGTTCAACGGGTCGGAGCATTTCAACGACGACTTCTTCAAGGCGACGCAGCAGTTCGGCGCCACCAACCAGAACGGCTCCACCAGCACCGACCGCACCAACTACTACCAGACCGTGCCGAAGGAAGCGCTCGATTCCATCCTGTGGCTGGAGTCCGATCGCATGGGCTTCCTGCTCGGCGCCGTCGATCAGGCGCGCCTCGATGAGCAGCGCGGCGTCGTGCAGAACGAGAAACGCCAGGGTGAGAACCAGCCCTATGGCCAGGTGTTCAACCGCATCGTTGCGGCGACTTACCCGGAGGAGCACCCCTACGGCCACACCGTGATCGGCTCGATGGAAGACCTCGAAGCCGCCTCGCTCGCCGACGTGCAGGAATGGTTCAAGACCTGGTACGGCCCCTCCAACAGCATCCTGGTGCTGGCCGGCGACATCAAGCCGGAAGAGGCGAAGGCCCGTGTCGAGAAATTCTTCGGCGAAATCCCTCCCGGCCCGCCGCAGGCGCAGACAAAATCATGGGTGCCGGCGCTCGCCGAAAACCAGCGCGAAGTCCTGTATGACCGCGTCGCCCAGCCGCGCATCTACATCACATGGAACGTGCCCGAGACGGGCCACCCGGACGGCGAGCTGCTGGATCACGTCGCCTCGGCCCTGGGCGGCGACCGGAATGCCCGTCTCACCAAGCGGCTGGTTTATGACGAACAGGTCGCCACCAGCGTCGCTGTCGGCAATCCGCAGAGCGAAATCGCCGGCCAGTTCCGCATCGTCGTCACCGCCAAGCCCGACGCGGACCTTGCGAAGATCGAAGCCGCCATCGGCGAAGAACTCGGTCGCGTCATCGCAACGGGCCCGACGCAGGCCGAGATCGACAAGAATATCGTGCAGACCGTGTCCGGCATCATCTCCGGCCTCGAAAGCACATCCAGCAAGGCGGCCCAGCTTGCGCAGTGGGAAATGATCTCCGGCGACCCCAATGGCTGGAAAGGTTCGCTTGAACGCCTCGAAGCGGCAACGCCCGCCAGCGTGCGGGCTGCGGCGGCCCGCTGGCTGACGCGCGGTTCCTACACGCTCACCGTGCTGCCCTTCGGCCAGCCGAAGGCATTCGCCGCCGCCGTGGACCGCTCCAAGATGCCGCTGCCCGGCGCCATCGAAGACGCGGCCTTCCCGGCCTTCCAGACCACGACGCTGTCGAACGGCGTGAAGGTCTATCTGGTCGAGCGCCACGATGCGCCGCAGGTCAGCGTCTCGATGACCATCGACACCGGCTATCCCGCCGACCAGTCGACCATCCGCAACGGCCTCGGCGGCATCACCGCCAACATGATGGACGAGGGCACCGCCACGCGCTCGGCCCTGCAGATCGCTGACGAAATCGATCGCCTCGGCGGTTATGTCGGTACGGGCGGCGGCGGCGAACAGGCCGTCGTCGAGTTCAGCGCGCTCACCCCCACGGTCGATCGCGTGATGGCGATCTGGGCCGACGTGCTGCGCAACCCCGCCTTCGCCGCTGGCGACTTCGCGCGCATCCAGTCGCAGACGGTGCAGGGCATCCAGCAGCAGCTCAACAACCCGTCCGCCATCGGTCAGCGCGTGATGTCGCGCATGTTGTGGGGCGACAGCCACCCCTATGGCCGCCTCGTCTCGACGGGCGACATATCCGGCCTGCAGCCGGCGGATGCGGCCGCGTTCCACAAGGCCTGGTACGGCCCCAACAATGCAACGCTCTTCGTCGTCGGCGACACCACGCTCGCCGAAATCACGCCGAAGCTCGAAGCGGCGCTCGCCGGCTGGGCCAACGCGCCGAACAAGAGCGCGCCCGTCGCCAACGGAACGCGCCCGACCAAGCCCGTGGTCTACATCGTGGACCGGCCGGACTCGGTCCAGTCGACCATCCTCGTCGGCACGCCGCAGGCTCCGCGCAATCCGGCGGAAGACACGCGCGTTTCGGCGTTCAACGCCCTGTTCGGCGGCAACTTCACCAGCCGCGTGAACATGAACCTGCGCGAGGACAAGGGCTGGTCCTACGGCGCCCGCTCCTCGGTCAGCGGCGGCCGCGGCCCGCGCACCTTTATGATCAGCGCGCCGGTGCAGACCGACCAGACCAAGGGCGCGCTGGCCGAGATCCGCAAGGAACTCACCGAAGTCGTCGGCCGTCGTCCGCCCACGGGCGTCGAACTCGACACGGTGCGCACCAACACGCTGCTTGGCATGTCGAGCCGTTGGGAAACATCTGGCGCCGTCATCAACTCGCTGATGGACATCCACCAGTTCAACCTGCCGGCCGACTATTGGTCCAGCTATGCCGACACCTATCGCTCGGCCACGCCCGCCGAAATCGAAGCGATGGCCAAGCGCATCATCCCCGACCAGAACCACGTCTGGGTGATCGTCGGCGACCGCGCGAAGATCGAGAAGGGCGTCCGCGAACTCAACATCGGCGAAATCCACATCGTCGATGCGGACGGCAATCCGGTTCAGTAGCTGGCTAGCCGGCGCTGAACCTCTGGTGTCATTCCGGACGCACGCGCAAGCGTGCGAGCCGGAACCCAGGGGCTGCGAGCACTGGTGCGTTTGGCTCCTGGTTTCCCGCTCTCCGCGCTTCGCGCTGCGGCGGGAATGACAGGTGATAGCGCTCTGCGAACGGCTGAGCCGCTACTTCGCCTTCTCGACGGCCTTGGCCTGGCCGTCGACCGGCTTCGGCTTGCGCCTGCGGATACGCAGCGCATGGCGCAGCTTTGCCAGCCGCTTCCAGAACCGCCGGCGTTCGGGCACGGGCAGGGGCTCGAGATTGTTGACGAACTGCTCGGCGCATGCGCGCCACGAATAGGTCTCGGCATAGGCGCGCGTCGTCTCGCGCGAGCACGCCAGCGCCTCGTGGCAGGCTTTTGCGAGATCGTCGTTCACCGCCCCCGCGCCCGTGCCGGGGATCAGGTCGCGCGGACCGGGCACATTGAAGCCCGCCACAGGCGTTCCCGCCGCCATCGCTTCAAGGATCACCAGCCCGAACGTGTCGGTGAGGCTGGGGAAGACGAAACAATCCGCATTGGCGAAACAGTCCGCCAGTTCCTCACCCTGCTTCACGCCGAGAAAGTGCGCGTCGGGGTGCTTGACCTTCAGCGCTTCAAGCTGCGGTCCATCGCCCACCACGACCTTCGTGCCTGGCAGGTCCGTATCGAGAAACGCCGCGATGTTCTTCTCGACAGCCACGCGCCCGACATTCAGCCAGATCGGCTGCTTCATGCCCTTGAACGGCCCGCGATCGTCCTTGCGCTTGGCCGGATGGAACAGGTCGGTGTCGACGCCGCGCGACCACGGGATGATGTTCTTGAACCGCTGCGCCTCAAGCTCGTCGCGCATCGACGGCGTCGCCACCATCACGCGGCCCGAGTATTTGTGGAACTCGCGCACATATTTGTAGCCCGCCCACACCGGCACGAAGAAGAAGCGCGCCGAGATGTATTCGGGAAAGCGCGTGTGATACGCGGTCGTGTACGGAAACTTGTGGCGCAGGCAGACAGCGCGCGCCGCCCACCCAAGCGGTCCTTCGGTCGCGATGTGAACCGCATCCGGCTTGAATTCGAGAAAGCGCTCCTCGATCACTTTCTTTGCGCCGAAGGCGAGCTTGATCTCCGAATAAGTCGGCAACGGAATCGTCTTGAAGCCGTTGGGCGAGACGATGTCCCACGTATGGCCCATCGCTTCGCATTCGGCGATCACGCGCTTCATCGTGCGCACAACGCCATTGACCTGCGGGTCCCAGGCATCCGTTACGAGCATGATGCGCATGGTGCGGGCGAGAATCCTCTTTCGGGCCGGTCACCGACCGCCGCCTGATTACGGTCCGCAGCGCCCCACGTCCATGGCTGGCTCAATTTAGCGGGGGTCAAGGCAGGTTCAGAGGGGCTTCATAGCGCTGGCCCGTGCGTGTCTCCACACGCAGCGGCTTTTCCTTGCCCACAGGGAAAAGCGGCTTGATCCGACCGAACAGGCGGGAGGCGTCCGCGTCCGTTTTCGTGTCCACGCACAGCGTAATCTCGCCTTCACGGCCCCAGCGTTCGCGCTCGATTCTCGCAACGCCCGTGTCGCCGGCCAGCAGTACGTCGACCTTTTGTAGCACGTCACCGTCGATGCCCGTGCCGATGCTGGCAAATTCCACCTTCAGATCGCACCCGCCCTCCCGCGGCGCGGCATCAGGCGCAGGGGGAGCCGCGCAGCCGGCAAGGACAAGCGCGAGAAGGGCGGATCGCGGCATCATTGTGCAGACGTGGCCCCGCGTTCGAGAGTTTCAAGTTGATCCGGTGCAGGCTCACCGGCAGATTTGCCTTTCCTGACAAGAGTCCCGCACATGCCGCAAGCCCAGCCTGCCAGCCTGCCGTCCCCCGACGTGCTCGATGCCGGAAAGTTCGAGGACGAATCGAAGCGCATCGCCGAAATGCTGGCCCAGCCCGCGCTCGACGCGGTGGAGCGCCGCGCCGCCGCCGCCGCCGCCCGCGACATCGTGCTGAAAGCGCGCGCCGAGACGCAGCACTCCGGCGTCATGGAAAGCTTCCTGGAGGAGTTCGGCCTCTCGAATCCCGAAGGCCTCGCCCTCATGTGCCTCGCCGAAGCGCTGCTGCGTGTCCCCGATGCCGACACCGCCGATGCACTGATCGCCGAGAAGATCACCTCCGGCGAATGGGGCGATCACAACGGCAAGTCGGACTCGCTGCTGGTCAACGCTTCGACGTGGGGGCTCATGCTCACAGGCCGCATCGTCCGCCCGCCCGAGGACGCAAGCGAGAACCCCGGCGGCTTCATCTCCCGCATGGTGCGCCAGGCGGGTGAGCCCGTGATCCGCGCTGCGATGATGCAGGCCATGCGCATCATGGGCGGGCAATTTGTCATGGGACGCACCATCGATGAGGCGCTCAAGCGCGGCCAGCGCAATGTGAGGAAGGGCGAAGCCGCGTCCCATTCCTTCGACATGCTGGGCGAGGGCGCCCGCACCAAGGCAGATGCGCGCCGCTATTTCGAAAGCTACGCCAACGCCATCGGCGCGGTTGGAAAAGCGAAGACCGGATCATCGCCCGAAACGGCAGACGGCATCTCGGTCAAACTCTCCGCGCTGCACCCGGCCTATCGCGCCGTGCAGGGCGAGCGTGTGCATCGCGAGCTTTATCCGATGGTCGCCGAACTCGCGAAGCTCGCCGCCAGCCACAACATCAACCTCACGCTCGACGCCGAAGAGGCCGACCGCCTCGCCCTGTCGTTGTCCCTGCTCGAACGCCTCTGCCGCGAAAGCGATACCGCGAAATGGACCGGCCTCGGCCTCGCGGTGCAGGCCTACCAGAAGCGCGGTGAAGACGTCGTCGGCTGGCTCGGCGATCTTGCGCGCACCACCGATCGCCGCCTGATGGTCCGCCTTGTCAAAGGCGCCTACTGGGACAGCGAGATCAAGCGCGCGCAGGTCGATGGGCAGCCCGACTATCCGGTGTTCACAACGAAACAGGCGACCGACGTTTCCTATCTCACCTGCGCCGACGCGCTGCTCAAATCCGGTCCGTCGATCTACGCCCAGTTCGCCACGCACAACGCCCACTCGCTCGCTTCCATCGAGCTGATGGCGAAGCGCGCCGGCCGCGACGATTATGAGTTCCAGCGCCTGCACGGCATGGGCGGCCCGCTCTACAAGGCTGCGGGCCGCGAGCGCTCGGTGCGTATCTACGCCCCCGTCGGCGCCCACCAGGACCTGCTTCCCTATCTCGTCCGCCGCCTGCTCGAGAACGGCGCCAACACCTCCTTCGTCCACTCCTTTCTCGATGCCGAAGTTCCCGCCGAGCGCATCGCTGCCGATCCCTACACGCTGCTGTCAGCCGCCCCCGCGCGCCACCCGCGCATCCCCGCGCCGCCGAAGCTCTACGGCCCCGCGCGCCTCAACTCCGCCAGCCTCGACTACAGCCAGAAAGCCGTGCGCGACCGCATCCACGCCGCCACCGCAACGTTCGACGCC
>CAZGWV010000004.1:15219-22794 GCA_964529555.1 uncultured Rhizobium sp. | reverse complement strand
GCCACGCAGGCAGACGTGGACGCCGCATACACATCCGCCTGCGCCTTCCAGCCGGAATGGAACGCCATGGGCGGGCCCAGGCGCGCCGACATTCTCGAAGCCATGGCCGATGCGATGGAACGCGACACCGACCGCCTCATCGCCATCCTTACCCGCGAAGGCGGCAAGACGCTCGACGACTGCATCGCCGAAGTCCGCGAAGCCATCGACTTCTGCCGCTATTATGCGCTCGACGCCGAACAGAAATTCCGTGGCCTCGAAACCCTGCCTGGTCCGGCTGGCGAGACCAACGGCCTCGAAATGATGGGTCGCGGCGCGTTCGTCTGCATCAGCCCGTGGAACTTCCCGCTCGCCATCTTCACCGGCCAGATCGCCGGCGCGCTCGCGGCCGGCAACACCGTCCTCGCCAAGCCCGCCGAACAGACGCCGCTCATCGCCTCCGAGGCTGTGAAACTGTTCCACAAGGCGGGGCTGCCCGTCGCAGCGCTCCATCTTCTCGTGGGGGATGGAAAAATCGGCGCCATGCTCACGGCCGATCCCCGCTGCGCCGGCGTCGCCTTCACCGGCTCCACCGAAGTCGCGCGTATCATCAACCGCACGCTGGCCGCGAAGGACGGCCCCATCGTCCCGCTGATCGCGGAGACCGGCGGCCTCAACGCGATGTTCTGCGACACCACGGCCCTGCGTGAACAGGTGGTGGACGACGTCGTCATGTCCGCCTTCCGCTCGGCGGGTCAGCGCTGCTCGGCCCTGCGCGTCCTGTTCCTGCCGCATGAAACGGCCGACGAGACCGTCGCGATGATCAAGGGCGCGATGGACGTCCTCGTCATCGGCGACCCCGCCGACGCCGCCACAGATATCGGCCCGATCATCGACGCCGAAGCGCGCGGCTTGCTGGACGCACACCTCGAACGCATGAAGCCCGTCGCCAAAGTCTGGCAGCGCGATATCGGCGGGCTGCGCGAGAAGGGCACATTCTTCGGCCCCGCCATCATCGAGCTGACGTCGATCGACCAACTCGACCGCGAAGTCTTCGGCCCCGTCCTCCACATCGTTCGCTACGACCCGGACGATATCGATACCGTCGGCAGTGCGCTCTCGGCCAAGGGCTATGGCCTCACGCTCGGCGTGCATTCGCGCCTCGAAGGCTTCGCGGAGAAAGTGAAGGCGCATGTCCGCGCCGGCAACGTCTATGTGAACCGCTCCATCATCGGCGCGGTCGTCGGCGTCCAGCCCTTCGGCGGCTCGGGCCTCTCCGGCACCGGCCCCAAAGCCGGCGGCCCGCACTATGTCGCCCGCTTCGCAACGGAGCGCGCGACCACCGTGAACATCGCCGCACAGGGCGGCGATCCGACGCTGCTGAATCTCTAGACCGTCTTGCGCAGGCGATAGGTCAAGAAGCCCGGACCCTCGTGGTTCGACGGACGTTGCGATGTGCCGGGCACATCACAATTGCTCACTATGAGGGTCCTCTCACTTACGAGTGTGCCTGGAGCCCTCATGGTGAGCAGCGGTGACACGCGGCGCGTGGCAGCGCGTCCGTCGAACCACGAGGGCGAGAAGGGGATCGGCGCCGCCGGCGCTCCCAAGCCGCATCACCCCTTCGGAGACAGCCGCCAGATCTCGCCATAGGCCCTGCGGTCAGAATGTAGAGCAGGCCGCTATCGCCTGTCCGGGCATTGTGCGCTTTCCAGCCACGCTGCATTGCGACGCACTTCAAGACGGCGCGAAGCAGGACTAGAAGCAATGACTGGCATACCCCCGGCGCGTGCAGGGACTTGCCTTCGGGAAGGGCAACCCCTTGGGCGACATACCCCAGCATGAACCGCCAGTGCGTGGCGTATCGGCCGTGGTCGAGGCGGACGCCGCCTACGACAGGTTCGTCGAGGACAATCTCCGGCGAAATTATATCGGCCACTTCATGCACGGCATGCTGGGGATGACCGGCTTCCGGCTGGTCAACACGCCCACTTTCGTCCCGGCCTATCTTCACGCGATCTCCGGCTCCGATTTCTGGGTCGGCATCGGCACCAGCCTGCAGCAACTCGGCATGATCGTTTCGCCCGTCATCGGCGCGTCCCAGGTCGAACACCGCAAGAAGATCCTGCCCGTCTCGGTGACGCTCGGCCTGCTGATGCGGTTGCAGATCCTCGGCCTTGCCGTCTCCGGCTGGTTCCTGATGGGGCCGCCCGCCCTGTTTTTCGCGCTCCTTTTCCTGTTCCTGCTCGGCCTGTTCCAGGGGCCGCAGCGCGTCGCGTTCCAACTCCTGCTCGCGAAAGTCATCCCCATCCGCCTGCGGGGCAGGCTGCAGGCGTGGCGCAATCTCATCGGCGGCTTGATCGCCGCGCTGCTGTCCTATTTCGCGGGCTCGTGGCTCATCGCCAACAATATCTGGGGCAATGGCTACGCCACCACCTTCTTCGTCTCCTTCGTCCTCACCAGCCTGGGGCTCTCCGCGCTGCAGGTGATGATGCGCGAACCCGAGCCGCCCACCGTGCGCCCACGCACGCGCCTGCGCGAGCGGGTAAGGGATTTTCCAGCGCTGCTGCGCGAGGAAAAGGGCTTCGCCTGGTTCATGGTGGCGCGAACCTTCGTCATGGGCTCACGCATCGCCCAGCCCTTCCTGTTTCTCTACGCGGCCTACATCCTCGGCATCGACGTGGTCGACGATCCCGTGCGCTTCGGCACGACGCTGGCCGTTCTGTCATTCGCCTACATGGGCGCCGACACGATCACCAACCTCGTCTGGGGCTATCTGTCGGACAGGCAGGGCTTCCGCTCCACTTTCCTGTTGTCCACCGCGATCAACATCATCGGCATCGCCGGCATGATGCTGTGCAACTCCGTCGAGACGTTCGCGCTCGCCTTCTTCCTCATCGGCGCCGGCCAGTCCGGTTTCCAGATGTCCACCGCCAACATCGTGCTGGAATACGGCCATCCGCACGACGTGCCGATGCGTATGGCGCTGTCGAACACAGCCGAAGGCGCCGCCGGCGCCGTTGCGCCTCTGCTCGGCGCCGGCCTCGTCGTGATGCTCGGATATGCCGCCTCGTTCTGGGCAGGCATTGCGGCGATGACGGTGGCCCTGGCGGTTGCGATCTGGAAGATGGAAGAGCCGCGCAAGCGGCGCGCGGGCTAGATCAGCCGCCCTCTGCGGACCCGCACGATGCGCGCCGGCGATCGGCCTGCTCGAGCAGATCCATCATCTCGTCGGCCGGGCGGTCTTCGACCGGAAAGCGCTCGCGCAGCGGGCGCGCATAGGTGCGTGCGAACCTCAGGACGTTGGTGCGTGGGGGGCGGGGCCGGTCGTCGTTCATTATCGTCTCGTTGACGTTTCGGGGCCGGGGAGAAGCCTCTTTCGCCCTAAGACGCCCGGCAGGGCGCAAGGTTCCCTCCGGCGCTCACCCGGCCTGCAGCCAAACACAAAAACGGCGCGATTCCCGAGGAATCGCGCCGCTCATGTTTCGTCAGTTCGCGAGCTTACTTGATCTTGGCAAGTTCAGCGTCGAGCTCCTTGAGCTTCTCGTCGGTGAAGATCTCCGGCGCGAAAGCCTTCACGGCGTCGGGGGTCATTTCCATCGCCGGCTCCAGTTCAGGCGCCGTCGACGTGCCGGGGAAAACCGCGTCGAGTGCGGCTTTGGCTTCCGGGTCCGCGATCAGCGCGGCGAAGGTCGATGATGTGGTCGAGAATTTCGGTGCGCCGCCATCCTGGGCAAGAGCAACCGGGGACACCGCCATGGCGAAGGCGGCAGCGACGAGAAGTTTGCGGATCATAGGTTTCTCCCATTGGGCTGCCGGCTAGGTCAGCGCGTGGGAGTCCATACAGGATAAGCCAGGAAACCGTCCAGCATTCTCCACAGTTCTTACAAACTGCTCATATGGCAAACTGTTCATGCCGGCGGTCCGGCCGGTCCGATCCAGGGGCCGGACTTCTCGCGCTCAGCCCTTGAAGGCCGATCCGCGGCCATCCTTCTTGCGCGCTTCCATGTCCGCCAGCAGCACGTTGATGCGGCCGATCAGCTTGTCGATGTCGCCGCCATTGCGGTCGAGGAAGCTCACGAACTGCGCCTGCTGTTCCTGGGCCAGCCACAGGATCGAACCGCCCAGCTCGATGCCCACGTCGCGCACGCGATAGCTCTTGCCGTCGTTCGACAGCAGCACGTCCCAGTAGACCTTGGTGTCCTTGCCGGTCTGCGAGCTCTTGATCACCGACTCGACCGTCGAGCGCTGCGGGCCGTCATCCTTCGAGCCCGTCACGCGCAGCGCCTCGCCGCGGAACTGGTCGAAGTGAACCTGATAGACCTCAAGCGCATACGTCTCGAAAATCTTGTAGTAGCGGTTGAATTCCGCATCGCTCAGCGAGCGCGCGTTCACGCCCAGCACGCGGCGGGCGATGCCCTGCATGTTGGCGAACTGGTTCATGTACTGGCCGAACTTCACTTCACGCTGTTCAGGCGTGAGCGACTTGTCGTTCAGCGTCGCCAGCGTGCTGTTCGCATTCGCCTGCACGAAGGCTTCGGCCTTTTTGTCCGCCATCGCCGCAGGAGCGGCGACCGCAATCGCAATCGCGGCTGCGATGATGCTGAACAGTTTCATAGAAGCCTCCACACGGGCCCGATCAGGCCGCCCGCTTAAAAATCCAGTTCGTCATCGGTGGGTTCTGAGGCGTCATTCGGTTCATCGTAGGGAATTCCGATGTCCGAAGCCCTCGTGCGGCCATACAAGCGCCGCACTGTCGTATAGGGGTCGATCTGCTGGTCGAGTTCGTCGGTTGCTTCGAGCGCGCCCTCGCGCGCATCCACGCCCCACAGCACGAACGTACCGGCGCGGATCGCGTCGTCGTTCTCGAATTGGGGATAGTTGAGCGGGTTGAGCGCCAGGTCGCCGCCCATGCCCGTCAGATCGCGCGGCGTCGTCGGCCCCACGAACGGCAGCACCAGGAACGGCCCCGATGCGACGCCCCAGACGCCCAGCGTCTGGCCGAAATCTTCCTTGGTGCGCTGGATGCCAACCGTGGAGGCCGGGTCGAAAATGCCCGCCAGGCCGACGGTGGAGTTGATGAGAAAGCGGCTCAGCGTCGCCCCGGCGTCGGGCAATTGGCCCTGCAGCACATGGTTCACGGCCGTCAGCGGCTCGCCCAGATTCGCCGAGAAATTGCCGACGCCTTCGCGGATCGGCTCGTTCGTGATCGCCCGATAGCCCTGCGCCACCGGCTTGATGACCGCGCGGTCCACGCCATCGTTGAAGGCGAACATCTGGCGGTTGAAATCCTCATAGGGATCGTCCGGGTTCGATCCCGCGGTAAGGCAACCCGACAACGCCATCGCGGCGAAGGCGGGCAGGGCCTTGGGTAGTAGATGAAAGACGGGTTTCATGCCGGGATCTTCCCCATGTGGACGGCGATATGTCTGTGCGCACGGATCAAGTCAACACCCGTTGACTTAACAATCCATCTTAACGGGGCGAGCATAACGCGGGCCGTGGCGACACCGTGGCGCTCTGGTTGCATATCATATAAGGATATGTTTATATCATTATATGGAACTCACCAGCCTTGCCGATCTCGTTGTGCAACTTCGCGCCGCCGGCGAGGCGACGCGCGCCCGCATCCTCGTTCTCCTATCACATGGCGAACTGTCTGTGGGCGAACTTGCCCAGGTCCTGAACCAGAGCCAGCCGCGTCTGTCCCGCCACCTCAAATTCCTCACCGGCGCAAACCTCGTCGAGCGCCTGCCTGAAGGCGCATGGGTCTTCTATCGCCTGCCGGGCGATGGCCGCGCGCGGGCGCTGATAGACGGCCTCATCGCCGGCATCGACCCCGCCGACCCCGAAATCCAGCGCGACCTTGCCCGCCTGCGCGAAGTGAAGAGCGAGCGTGTCGCCGCCGCCGACGCCTATTTCGGCCGCGTCGCCGAACACTGGGACGAACTGCGCGCGCTCCACTATTCCGACGCCGAGATCGAGAAGGCGGTACTGTCCGCCGCCGGCGCCGGCCCGTTCGATCTCGTGGTCGATTTCGGCACGGGCACGGGCCGCATGCTGGCGCTGTTCTCGCCCCTTGCGCGCCGCGTCGAAGGGATCGACCTCTCGCACCAGATGCTCACCGTCGCGCGCTCCAAGCTGGAAGCCGCCGGCGCAGCCAACGCTTTCGTCCGTCATGGCGACGCCACCGCGACGCCCTACGCCGACAACTGCGCCAGCCTCGTGATCGTCCACCAGGTGCTGCACTTCCTCGACGATCCCTCGCGCGTCCTGCGGGAAGCCGCCCGCGTGCTGCGTCCCGGCGGCCGCATCGTCGTCGTCGATTTCGCGCCGCACACGCTCGAACACCTGCGCGAACAACACGCCCACCGCCGTCTCGGCATCAGCGAGGCCGACCTCGCAGGGTGGGGCGAGAAGGCCGGCTTCGCGCCCACCTTCTCGAAGACGTTCGACGCGCCGAAGGGAGACAAGGGCATATCTGTAAGAGTATGGGCCGCTGACGTGGCCAAGTTCGATGGGGCCAAGTTCGATGGGGCCAAGTTCGATGGGGCCAAGTCCGCCAAAAGGTCCGCCGCATGAGCAGGTCGCCAACCGTATCGTTCGAATTCTTCCCGCCCAAGACGCCGGACATGGAAGCGAAGCTGTGGGACTCGGTGAAGCGCCTCGAACCGCTCAGCCCGTCCTACGTCTCCGTCACCTATGGCGCCGGCGGCTCCACGCGGACACGCACGCACGGCATCGTCAAGCGCATGGCGGAGGAGACGAAGCTCAACCCCGCCGGCCACATCACCTGCGTCGCCGCCACGAAGGGCGAGATCGACCAGGTGCTGAAGGACTATTGGGAAGCCGGCGTGAAGCGCGTCGTCGCCCTGCGCGGCGATCCCACCGCCGGCATCGGCGCGAAATACGAACCGCATCCGGGCGGCTATGCCTACGCCAGCGATCTCATCGCCGGCGCCCGCCGCATCGCCGACTTCGACATCTCCGTCGGCTGCTATCCCGAAGTGCATCCCGACGCGCCGTCGCTGAAAGCCGAGATCGACAATCTCAAGCGCAAGTTCGACGCCGGCGCCACGCGCGCGATCACGCAGTTCTTCTTCCAGCCCGACGTCTTCTTCAAATTCCTCGACCAGGCCCGCGCCGCCGGCATCACGCAGCCCATCGTTCCGGGCATCATGCTGCAGTCGAACTTCAAGGGCCTCCAGCGCATGGCCGCCCTCTGCAACACCACCGTCCCCGCGCGCATCGCCGAGCTTTACGAAGGTCTCGATAACGACGCCGAAACGCGCGACCTCGTCACCGCCCACATCGCCGCCGATCTCTGCCAGCGCCTCGCGGAGCAGGGCGTCGATCATTTCCACTTCTACACGATGAACCGCGCCGGCCTGTCGCTGTCGACATGCCGTCTGCTGGGCATCAAGCCGGAGCATAAGCAATGACCCGCGCCGAACGTATCGCAAAACTGAAAGCCGCCGCGAAAGAGCGCATCCTGATCCTCGACGGATCGTGGGGCGTGATGTTCCAGAAGATGGGCCTCACCGAGGCCGACTATCGCGGCGACCGCTTCGCTGCGCATGCCGGCCAGATGAAGGG
>CAZGWV010000004.1:0-15119 GCA_964529555.1 uncultured Rhizobium sp. | reverse complement strand
CGCTTCCTCGCCGGCTCGATGGGCCCGCTCAACAAGATGCTGTCCATGTCCTCCGACGTGAACGATCCCGGCGCGCGCCTCGTCGATTTCGACGAAGTCTACCACGCCTATCGCGACCAGGTGAAAGCGCTGAACGAAGGCGGCGTCGATCTCTACTTGATCGAAACCATCACCGACACGCTCAACTGCAAGGCCGCCATCAAGGCGATCATGGACCTCGAAACCGAAGGCCTCGAACACCTTCCCATCTGGATCTCCGGCACGATCACCGACCGCTCCGGCCGCACGCTTTCGGGCCAGACGACCGAAGCCTTCTGGAACTCCGTGAAACACGCCAAGCCCTTCGCCGTCGGCTTCAACTGCGCGCTGGGCGCAGACCTGATGCGCCCCTTCATCGCCGAAATGTCGCGCGTCGCCGACACACTGGTCGCGGCCTATCCCAACGCTGGCCTGCCCAACGAAATGGGCCAGTACGACGAGCAGCCGCACGAGACGGCACACTCGGTCGAACAGTGGGCGAAGGAAGGTCTCGTCAACATCCTCGGCGGCTGCTGCGGCACGACGCCCGATCACATCCGCCACGTCGCGGAAGCCATGAAAGGCGTCACCCCGCGCCAGCCGCCCGCGCGCCCGCAAGCGCTGCGCCTCGCCGGGCTTGAGCCGTTCGAGCTGGCGTGATGGCCAGGTTCTACGACGCCCTCAACGACAAGCACGTCGCCTTCATCAAGGCGCAGAAGATGTTCTTCGTCGCCACGGCGCCGCTGTCCGATGCAGGCCGCGTGAATCTCAGCCCCAAGGGCTATGACTCGTTCCGTGTCATCGGCCCCAACCGCGTCGCCTATGCCGACCTCGGCGGCTCGGGCATCGAGACGGTGTCCCACGTCCGCGAGAACGGCCGCATCACCTTCATGTTCTGCGCCTATGAAGGCGCCGCCAACATCATGCGTCTCTATGGGCAGGGCCAGGTGATGCAATTCAGCGACCCCGGCTTCGCCGAAGAGATCGCGCACTTCCCGCCCGGCCACGAACGCGCCCGCGCCATCATCTTCGCCGACATTTCACAGGTGCAGGACAGCTGCGGCTGGGCCGTGCCCTTCATGGAATTCAAGTCCGAACGGGACCAGCTCGCCCGCTACATCGACAACCGCACCATCGAAGAATGGCACGAACGCCGCCTCGAACGCGGCGCGCGCAGCATAGACGGTCTGCCGGGCATGATCCGGCCCACAAATTCGGCGAAAGCCGCGGAGTAGACTTAGTGACCCAATCCACCGCCAACTTCATCAACATCGGCGAGCGCACGAACATCACGGGTTCGGCTGCGTTCAAGAAGCTGATCGTGGAGGGCAATTTCGCCGCCGCCGTCGATGTCGCGCGCCAGCAGGTCCAGAACGGCGCGCAGATCATCGACGTCAACATGGACGAAGGCCTGATCGACTCGCAGGCCGCCATGCGCACCTTCCTGCGCCTGATCGCCGCCGAGCCCGATATCGCCCGCGTGCCGATCATGATCGATTCGTCGAAATGGGAAGTCATCGAGGAAGGCCTCAAGAACGTTCAGGGCAAGGCCATCGTCAACTCCATCTCGATGAAGGAGGGCGAGGAAAAATTCCTCGAACAGGCGCGCGCGTGCCTCAGCTATGGCGCGGCCGTCGTGGTGATGGCGTTCGATGAAGTCGGGCAGGCCGACACCGCCGCTCGCAAGTACGAGATCTGCAAACGCGCCTACGGGCTTCTGGTCGGCATCGGTTTCCCGCCGGAAGACATCATCTTCGATCCCAACATCTTCGCCATCGCGACGGGCATCGAGGAACACAACAACTACGCGCTCGACTTCTTCGAGGGCGTGAAGCTCATCAAGCAGAACCTTCCCTACGCGCGCACATCGGGCGGCCTCTCCAACGTCTCCTTCTCGTTCCGCGGCAACGAGCCCGTGCGCCGCGCCATGCACTCGGTCTTCCTCTATCACGCCATCCCGCTCGGCTTCGACATGGCCATCGTCAACGCCGGCCAACTCGACATCTACGACAATATCGACCCCGAACTCCGCGAGCGCGTCGAAGACGTCATCCTCAACCGCCGCGAGGACGCAACCGACCGTCTGCTCGAAATCGCCGAACGCTTCCGCGGCCAGAAAGGCGCCGAGAAGAAGGTCGATCTCTCCTGGCGCCAGAAGCCCGTGAAGGAGCGTCTCGCCCACGCCCTCGTCAACGGCATCACCGAATTCATCGTCGAGGACACCGAAGCCGCCCGCCTCGAAGCCGAGCGCCCGCTCCATGTCATCGAGGGTCCCCTGATGGACGGCATGAACATCGTTGGCGACCTCTTCGGCGCCGGCAAGATGTTCTTGCCCCAGGTCGTGAAATCCGCCCGCGTGATGAAAGCCGCCGTCGCCCACCTCATGCCCTTCATGGAAGCGGAAAAGCTCCGCACCGGCATGGCCGACAAGTCCAACGGCGTCGTCGTGATGGCGACGGTGAAGGGCGATGTCCACGATATCGGCAAGAACATCGTCGGCGTCGTCCTGCAGTGCAACGGCTACAGGGTGATCGACCTCGGCGTGATGGTGCCCGCCGAGAAAATCCTCGAAGCCGCGCAGACCGAAAACGCCGACATGATCGGCCTCTCGGGTCTCATCACGCCCTCGCTCGATGAGATGGTCTATTTCGCCTCCGAGATGCAGCGCCTCGGCATCCACAAGCCGCTCCTGATCGGCGGCGCGACCACCAGCCCCGCGCACACCGCCATCAAGATCGAGCCCATGTTCAAACATGCGCCCGTCGTCCACGTCCTCGACGCCAGCCGCGCAGTGGGCGTCGTCAGCCAGCTGATCGGCGACGATTCGCGCGACAGGTTCTGGGCCGAGATGCGCAACAAATACCAGAAGATCCGCGACTCACGCTCGGGCGGACAGGCGAAGGCCCGCGTCTCGCTGGATGCCGCCCGCACGATGGCGCCGAAAATCGTCTGGGCCGGCTACACGCCGCCCAAGCCCTCCTTCCTCGGCACGCGCGTCATCGAGGCCGACCTCGCAACCCTTGTCCGCTACATCGACTGGACGCCATACTTCGCCAGCTGGGATCTCATCGGCCGCTATCCGATGATCCTTGAAGACGATGTCGTCGGCGAAGCCGCGCAGTCGCTCTGGAACGACACGCAGGCGATCCTGCAACGCATGATCGGCGAACAGTGGATCCAGGCCAAAGGCGTCGTCGGCTTCTGGCCCGCGAACCAGTCGGGCGATGATGTCGTCCTCTGGCAGGACGAGACCCGCCAAACCGAGATCGGCCGCTTCCATATGCTGCGCCAGCAGATGGAGAAGACCAACGACAAGGGCCAGTTCTCGCTCTCCGATTTTGTCGCGCCCATTTCCAGTGGGGATGAAGGCCAGGACTATGTCGGCGGCTTCGCCGTCACCGCCGGTCATGGCGAACTCGCAAAAGCAAAAGAGTTCGTCGATCAGGGCGACGACTACTCCTCGATCATCACCAAGGCGCTGGCCGACCGCTTCGCCGAAGCCTTCGCCGAATACCTGCACGAACAGGTGCGCCGCGAACTCTGGGGCTATGCCGCCGACGAGGGCCTTACGAACGAAGACCTGATCGCCGAGAAGTATCAGGGCATCCGCCCCGCGCCGGGCTATCCTTCCCAGCCCGACCACACCGAGAAGCGGACGCTGTTCGACCTGCTCGACGCCACCGCCCAGGCCGGCATCGAACTCACCAGCAGCTTCGCCATGAACCCGCCCGCCTCCGTCTCCGGCATGTATTTCTCACACCCCGGCGCCGTCTATTTCGCCGTCGGCCGTATCGAGAAGGATCAGGTGGAAGACTACGCCAGGCGCAAGGGCTGGGATCTGGAAACAGCCGAACGCTGGCTCCGCCCGATCCTGAATTACTAGCCGGCTCCGGCCTCGCCCTCGCAATCATTGTTGAGCCAGATCAACCCGGTCCCTGCGCGGATCGCGCAACATATCTGCTCGGCAGGCGCCATTCCCTTGCCGTTGACGCCGCGAAATCCGGCCCTGGACGAAGGCGTCGTCAGGAGCCGAGGACTGGGGCGGGCCGCGCGCCCGCCCGCCTTTTCCGGCCTGTCCCGTCTCCGCTATCGTTAATTTTGAGAATGACTTGCATCATGCCCCGCATGTCTGCTTAGGAGTGTTGCGGGCCGGATTACAGACAGCCCGGAGACTCACGAACAGTTAGCTGCGTCCGCGTGTCATCGCACGAAGGCGCGCAGGGAAGGCGCATAGGGGAGGGACGGATGAATCGCCTCAAGAGCATACTTGTGCTTGCCGCAAGCTCTTTCGCGCTTGCGGGCGTCTCCTTCGCCCAGGAGGCCGCGACGGCTCAGCCCCCGTCCGAATCCGGCGCGGTCCAGACGTTCGACCCGGCCTTCTTTGCGCGCTTCAACCCTGTCACCGCTTCCGACATGGTGCGCCAGCTTCCCGGCTTCAGCATCGACTCGGGCGAAAGCCTGCGCGGCTTCGGCGCCACCGCCGGCAATGTGCTGATCGACGGCCGCCGCCCCTCGTCAAAGGACTCCATTTCCGCCCAGCTCGAACGCATCTCGGCGGCGGACGTCCTCCGCATCGAACTCATCGGCGCCGCCGCCGCCGGCGACATCGACGTGCGCGGCTACACCGAACTCGCCAACGTCGTCCTCAAGCCGTCTGTCGGCCTGAAGGAGAGCACCACCTTCGCCGGCACGCTTCGCTATACCGGCGAGCGCGTCAGCCAGCAGATCGGCGGCACGCGCGCCTGGACGTCCGACACGCTCAGCGGCCGTCTCACCGCGCAGGTCACCAATCTCAGCGGCCGCGAAGAGATCGACATCACCCGGCGCGGCCCCACCGACGCGGTCCAGTACACAGGCGAGCAATTCAGCCAGGACAAACTCCTCGAAGTGCTCCTCACCGGCTCGCTCGCCTGGGAAGTATCGCCGCGCGACACGGTGAACCTCAACGCCAAGATCATGCCGCGCCTGTTCAACATGCAGTCCGGCCTCGAACTGCGCACGCCCGGCGGCGCGGTCCTCGCGCGGGCAGGCGATGACTACCAGGAAAAGGACATCTGGCACATCGAACTGGGGGGCGATTACGAGCATCGCTTTTCGCCCGAAAGCGCCCTGAAGCTCATCACCGTGAACCGCGCCGTGAACTGGCGCCCGCAGGACCTGTTCACCGAACAGGCCGCCGGCGGCCCGCTGGCGCAGACCCGCATCAACACCGATCTCAATGCTGGCGAGCATGTCCTGCGCGGCGTGTGGACCCAGAAGACGCATCCGAACAACACGCTGGAAATGGGCGTCGAGGGCGCTTTCAATTTCCGCGATCAGAAACGCGCTGTCGCCTTGAGCCAGAATAGCGGCCCGTTCACGCCGATCACGCTGCCGCTCTCAACCGTCAAGGTCGAGGAAACCCGCTACGAGGTCTTCGTCAACGACACCTGGCGCGTCGATCCCACGCTGACGCTCGAAGCAGGCTTCACCTACGAAACATCCACCATTTCGGCGGTCGCGCCTGCGGACAATGTCGACCGCAAAAGCGAGTTCAGCTATCCCAAGCCCCGCGCCGTCGCGACCTGGACGCCGACGAAGGAAACGCAATGGCGCCTCGCCGTCGAGCGTGAAGTCGCCCAGCTCAACTTCTCCGAATTCGCCTCGGACTTCGAGTTCATCAACAACCAGATCACTGTCGGCAACCCCGATCTCGAGCCCGAACAGGCCTGGAAATCCAGCCTGCAATGGAAGCAGCAACTCGGGCCTCGCGGCTCCATCTCCGTCACCGGCTTCTACGACCGGATCGACGATGCGCAGGACTTCATCCTCACACGTCTCGACACGCCCTTCTGCAGCACGGCGCCCGCGAACGATCCCGCCTGCGTCTTCACTGCCGCCGGCAATATCGGCGATGGCGAGCGCTACGGCCTCAGCATCGACGCCACCTATCCGCTCGACGATTTCGGCATCAAGGGCGGCATCCTGAAATTCCAGACCACGCTGCAGGACAGCAAGGTCACCGACCCCATCGACGGCCTGACGCGCCGCATCGCGGACGAAGAGCGGTGGACCTACTATTTCGAATTCCGGCAGGACATTCCCGAATGGAAAATGGCCTGGGGCTGGGACTATTTCAGCGCCGGCCCGGAGCGGGCGTCCCGCCTCGACGAAATCCAGACCGAAGACATCGGCGAGGGCGATCTCGATATCTTCGTCGAGACGACCGCGCTGCTCGGCGGCCTCCTCGTTCGCCTCAGCGCCGACAATATCGGCGACATGCCGGAAAATCAGGAGCGCCTCTTCTTCTCCCCCAACCGCCTCCCCGGCGGCGTCTTCACCGGCACGGAATTCCGCCGCCAAACCTACGGCCCCACCTTCAATCTGACGATCGCAGGCACGTTCTAAGCAAGCCGATAGAGACCCCACCTGTCCTCCCCCTAAACGGGGAGGAACCATGACGAGAGAACTTACCCCACTTTGAAGGACGGTGACCGCTTCAGGGTCCCTCCCCGTTTAGGGGGAGGACAGGTGGGGGTCTCTCTCAACGCCCACCGTGCTTCGCAATCACCCCCGCCGCCGCCGCGCGCCCCGTCGCGAAGCACGCCTGCAGCAGATACCCGCCCGTCGGCGCTTCCCAGTCCAGCATCTCCCCCGCCACGAACACGCGGGGCGCGGCCTTCAGCGAATAATTCGCGTTCACGCTGCCCCAGCCGATCCCGCCCGCCGTCGAGATCGCGCGCGCGATGGGCGCAACACCCGTCAGCCGGATGCTCGCCTGCTTGATCCGATGCGCCAGCCGCAGCGCTTCCGCCGGCAGCGCAGGTCCGCGCTCATCCTCGCGCAGCAGGCTCGCCGCTGCTGGCGGCAAGCCAGCCTTGCGCAGCCGGTTCGCCATCGATTCCTTGCCGCCACGCTCAAGCCGCGCCGCCAGTGCTTCTATCGCAACGCCCGGCATCAGGTCGATCTCCAGCGCCGCCTCGCCCTGCGCCGCGATCGCCTCGCGCAACGCGGCGCCGATCGCATAAATCGCACCGCCCTCGATGCCATAGTCCGCGATCATCGCATCGCCCTGCGTCTCGCGCCTGCCAAAGCGGAACAGCGCCGCCTTGATCGGCTCGCCCGCGAACTTCTCGCGGAACAGGGGGGACCACGCCGCAACAAATCCCGCATTCGCCGCCCGCAGCGGCGCAATCTCCACGCCCTTCGCGCGCAACACGTCCTGCCAACTCCCATCCGATCCCAGACGCGGCCAACTCGCCCCGCCCAGCGCCAGCACAACCGCATCGGCCTCTTCGCGCTTCACGCCCTCCGGCGTCTCGAACGCGAGCGCATCGCCATCCCACCCGATCCAGCACGAGCGCGTCGCCAGCTCGACGCCCAGCCCGCCCAACCGCGCCAGCCACGCGCGGAGCAGGGGAGAGGCCTTCATCGCCTTCGGAAACACGCGCCCGCTCGATCCCACGAACGTCTCGACGCCCAGCGCTTCACACCAAGCGCGCAGATCGTCCGGCGCGAACGCGCGTATCGCCGGCTCCAGCCGTCCACACGCCTCGCCATAGCGCGCCAGAAAATCATCGAGCGGTTCGGAGTGCGTGAGGTTCAGCCCGCCGCGTCCCGCCAGCAGGAATTTGCGCGCCGGGTTCGGCATGCGCTCATGGATCGCAACGCGCCATCCGGCTTCGGCCAGCGCTTCCGCCGCTGCGAGTCCGGCCGGGCCCGCGCCGACGATGATGGCCGTGCGGGATGTGGCGCTCATGCGCGCAGCGCGTGGCTCGGCGTTGCAGCCAACCGCCTCACTCGATCACAAAGCCGAGCGTGAATTTGTTGATCCTGAGACTGAGGCTGCCGTCATTCTCCAGCGGTACGGAGACGGCGGGCTTGTAGTTCGGATAGTCGCCCTTGCCCTGGAGGAGGATGCGCTTGCGTTCGCCGCCGGGCAATTCGGCGGCGGCGGTCACTTCATAGGGCGCGGGCATGAGATCGTTGATATCCAGACTCGCATACCTGTCGGCGTAGGTGCGCTCGACCGTGACGGGCTGGACCGGCTGTCCGTCGATGCCGGGACCTTGCGGTGTAAGCGTGAAGATCAGCTTGGTCCCCGCGGCGATGGGCGCAACGGATTGGCGGATGTCATCGCGATAGCTTTGCGCGAGCAGGCCGATGCTTTCCCCGTGCCAGTGGTTCTGGTCCCCGATGTCGAGGCCATAGGTCTCGCCATAAGGCGTCGGGCCGGTGAATTTCAGGTGGAAATCCTGGACGATGCCGTCCGTGGCGTCGCGGTTCTTGTATGCGTCGCCGCCGACCGGATCGAGGTAGAGATAGAATTGGGCGCCGCCATAGACCATCGTGACATAGCTTTCGCTGCTGAAGGCGTAGAGCCCCGCAGGAACATTCAGGCTGTATGTCCCGTCGGGTTTGACGGGCGGCGTGAAACTGACCCGATCCCCGCCGCCGCTGACGCCGCCGATGCTGATCTGGATATCCTTGATATCGCCGCGCAGGGGCGAACCGTCGCCCATCGTCACCCGGCCGGCGATGGTGTTGGCTGTGGGGGCGACAGGACCGGAGCTGGCGCCGGAATTCCCGGAGACGTCGCCGCACGCGGCGAGAAGCAGAGCGGTGAAGGCGAGAAACAGCGCCTTCACACGGCCGTCGCGCACAGGCGGAGACGGGCGAAGACGGGAAGACATCGTAAGCATAAGGCCCCCTGCCGGAAAATGTGAAGCTCCGTGCGAACGTGTATGGCTATGCGCATTGAGTCTGTAAACTGAAGCGCGTCGCGCCACGATTTGAGGCCGGAGGCGCGGCGCCCGGATCGGCGAATTGCCGGCGTTTCCTCGCCCGCCGGGTGCGCGCCATTGCGGGCAAGCGTGCGTGGCATAGCCTTCCATCCGATCGCGCGTGAGTCGCGAGGTGATGAAGGGTGAACGCATGGCCGCCGCCGTGGTAAACGCGATGCGCCGCGTCGATCTGCGCTGGGTGAGGCTCGAGATCGGGCTGCTGGTCGGCGCGCTGGTGATGGGCGCCTGAAGCTGCGGCTTTTCAGCAGATTACAGCCCGTTAGGTTGACTTTAAACGTTTTGACCCCGATATGCGCCCCGTGTTCGCAAGGCTTTGTCCCTGCAGACGCTATCGGCGCTCCGGCTGCGTGAGGGTCCTGAGAAGCAGGTCCCGGCCCGTTGAGCGCCCTGAAAAGTCGCACGAACACCCGCACACGCCGGGTCTTCCCCAGGAAGCAGCGCCCAATAAGGGGCCAGCGAAGACGGACCTGCAAAGTCAGGCGTCCGCGACTTCGCGCACACGAAAGACTCTATCGTTTTGACCCAATTCAAAGATCTCAACCTCAACGCCTCGATCCTCGCGGCGCTGACCTCCAAGGGCTACGCCCAGCCCACGCCGATCCAGCTGGCCGCCATTCCGGGCGTCATGCAGGGCCGCGACCTCCTTGGCATCGCCCAGACCGGCACTGGCAAGACCGCCGCCTTCGCCCTGCCGATCCTCCATCGCCTCTCCGCGAACCGCAAAGCCGCCCCCAGGCGCGGCTGCCGCGCGCTCGTGCTGTCGCCCACGCGCGAACTCGCCACGCAGATCGCTGACTCGTTCAAGGCCTACGGCTCCGAACTCGGCTTCTCCGTCGCCACCGTCTTCGGCGGCGTCGGCCACGGCCCGCAGCGCCAGGCGCTGGCGCGCGGCGTCGATATTCTCGTCGCCGCTCCCGGCCGCCTGCTCGACCATCTCGGCGAGCGCGATGCAGACCTCTCGCAGCTCGAAATCTTCGTCCTCGACGAAGCCGACCAGATGCTCGACATGGGCTTCATCGACCCCATCCGCCGCATCATCCGCCACCTGCCGAAACAGCGTCAGAACCTGTTCTTCTCGGCCACGATGCCCTCCGACATCGAGAAGCTGGCGAACGACCTGCTGAGCGATCCGCTGAAAGTCTCGGTGACGCCGCCCGCCACCACGGTCGAGCGCATCAACCAGAAAGTCGTCTTCGTGGAAGCTGGCCGCAAGCGGGGCCTGCTCACGGAACTCTTTGCCGATCCGACCTTCAGCCGCGTTCTCGTCTTCACGCGCACCAAGCGCGGCGCGGACAAAGTCGCCCGCATCCTCGAAGGCGGCGGCGTTCCCTCCGCCGCCATCCACGGCAACAAGAGCCAAGCCCAGCGCGAGAAATCGCTCGCCGCGTTCAAGGCCGGCAGCGTCCGCGCACTTGTCGCGACCGACATCGCCGCGCGCGGCATCGACATCTCGTCCGTCAGCCACGTCGTCCAGTACGAACTGCCTGACGTCCCCGAGCAATACGTTCACCGCATCGGCCGCACCGCGCGCGCCGGCAAGGACGGTTCCGCCGTCGCTTTCTGCGCCGAGGATGAACGCTCCCTGCTGCGCGACATCGAGCGTGTCACGCGCCAGAAAATCCCGGCGACCGACCGCCGCAACGATGCAGCGCTCGCCCAGCTGTCCGCCAACGCCAACGAAGTCGAGAAGCGCGGCGCCCGTGTCGAATCGCGTGGTCCCGCCCAGCCGCGTCGCGGCAATGGCGGCAAGCCTCAGCGCAACCGCAATGAAGGCCAGCGCGGCGAACACCGCCAGCACGAGCCCCGCTCCGAAGCCGGCGCAGGCGAGGGCCGCAATGGCCGCCGCCGCCGTGGCAATGGCTGGGAAGGCCCGCGCAGCACGTCCAGCAACGCGCCCCGCAGCGAAGGCCAGCAGCAGCGCGGCGGCGAGAATTCGTCCCGCAATGGCAATGGTCAGAAACAGCGCAACGGCAAATCGGCCAGCCACCGCAAGGGGCAGGGCAATGGCCAACGCAACACCCAGGCTCCCGCACGCGGCGACGTGATGAACGTCCACACCGCCAAACCCGGCGGCCCGCTGATGCCCGCCCGCGAACTGATGAAACACCTGTCGTCGCAGAACTAGCGCAATCTGTGAGCCCGGCCCCTCGTCCCTCACCCTGAGGGCCCTCAGCGACTGCCAGAGAGAGCCCTCATGGTGAGCAGTAGCGATGCGCAAGCATCGCTACGTCCGTCGAACCACGAGGGCGGCACGGGGCTGTTACCTGAAACACTGCCCCCCCCCGGAAACGCAATCGCCGCCACTCCGTGAGGGGTGGCGGCGACGCTTCCTTCCCGGCGGGGGGACGTGGGGGGACTAGATCGCCGGGGCAGGAACTCAGTTCGGTCAAAACTCAACAGGGACACTACTCTCGGCGCTCCGAAGTGTTCCCTGTCACCAACAGATGGGCGTCCGCGATGCGAATCCAACCCCTGTAATGTTGCCGGCGCGATCATAAGATTGCGCCATCCCGCCGCATATGGTCATAGAGCGCCAGCATGAGCATCTGGTCACAATTGTCCTCGCTCTCGCGGCGCGCGTTCGAGGAAGACGCCGCGCCGGGAACGGACATTGGCGCCCCGCAATGCGGACCCGATCCGAACGACCTTGATTTTACGGCGGCTGTCGTCGGTCTCGGCGCCAAGCTCGCCAAGGTTGACGGTCTCGTTACCATAGATGAAGTCGCCGCCTTCTCGCGCGTCTTCCGCTCAGAGCCCCGTGATGAGCCAGCGATGCGCAGGGTTTTCGACATCGCGCGCCAGACCGTGCTGGGCTACGAATCCTATGCGCGCCGGATCGGCAAACGATATCGTGATCGCCCCTGCCTGCTCGAAGGTGTGCTCGACGGCCTGTTCCAGATCGCAATGTCCGACGGCGTCATCACCGGCGATGAGCTCAGCTATCTGAAAAGCGTATCCGACCTCTTCGAATTCAACGACGACACTTTCCGCCGTATCAAGGCGGCCCATCTCGGCCCCGATGCGGACGATCCCTACGCGGTCCTCGGCGTCCGCCACGACACGCCGTTCGAGGACATCCGCAGCGCCTATCGCCGCCTGATGCTCCAGAACCATCCTGACACCGTAACGGGGGCCAAGTTCGCCCCGCGCGAATACGAGCCCGTGGCGCACGAAAAATCGGCTGCGATCACCACGGCCTATGCACGTATTCGTGCTGAACGGGGTTTTCTCACCCGCGCCGATTGACTTTCGGCCGCGCGGGCGCACCTTTTGAAGCAGGGAGCCCCGACATGACCGAAACCCTTGGCCAGCCCGACTTCGGAACCCGCCTCGTTGCGGCCTTCCATCGCTTTTGCGCTTTCCTGGGCAGGGCCGGCTTCGGCGTATTTCTCCTGGCCGCCGGCATCTTCGCGCTGCTCGCCGCCACCTTCGTCGGCCTGATGCTGGCCATCGCCGCCATCTTCCTCAGCTTCGCGCGCCCCCGCCGCCGCAAGCCTCAGCCCAACTCGGACCCGCAAACCCTGGAAGCCCGCCACACCGCCGACGGCTGGGTAATCGAGCTCTAACGCTCGCGGGTCATCGCACCTTCACAACACGCCGATAGAGACCCCCACCTGTCCTCCCCCTAAACGGGGAGGGACCATGTTGCGCCAACTTATCCAACGTTGAAGGACGGCGATCCCGCAGGGTCCCTCCCCGTTTAGGGGGAGGACAGGTGGGGGTCTGTCTCCAAACCCACCGCACTCTCCACAAAGCCCCAAACCTCCGCGCGGCAATCTCCCGCCTTGAACACAAATCCCCAAACCTGCATCCACCTCCCGCGACCTTCTCCAGTTCGATTCCCAAGCCCATGAAGCCCGCAGACTTTGCGCTCCTTGTCGCCGTGTGCCTGTTCTGGGCGCTCAACCTCGTCGTCACGCGCTGGACGGTGACCGAGGGCGACGTGCCGCCGATCTTCTTCGCCGCCATCCGCGTCACGCTGCTCGCCATCGTGCTGGCGCCCTTCCTGCTGCCCGCGCCGCGCCAGATCGGCATGGTCTTCCTCATCGCGATGGGCATGGCGGGCGTTCACTTCGCGCTGCTCTTCCTCGGCCTCGCCACCTCCACAGCCGGCGTCGCCGCCGTCATCGGACAGCTGGGCGTGCCCTTCACCACCATCCTCTCCATCATGTTCCTCGGCGAGCGCATCGGCGTCTGGCGCACGGCGGGCATCGTGCTCGCCTTCGCCGGCGTGATGATCATCGTCGTCGATCCCGGCCAGTTCTCGCTCACCATCGGCATCGTCTATCTGGTGGGCGCAGCCTTCGTCGGCTCCGTCGCCAACATCCTGATGAAGCGCATCGACCCCATGCCCGCCATGCGCATGCAGGCGTGGATCGGCCTCTTCTCCATCGCCCCCTTGATGCTCACATCCTTCCTGATCGAAACGAACCACACCGCCGCCTATGCCGCGCTGGACTGGCGCGTCTACCTCGCCAGCATCTTCGCGGTCGTTGGCGTCTCCATCTTCGCCCACGGCAATTTCTATCGCCTGCTGAAGAAGTACGAGGTGACGCTCCTGTCCCCGCTCACCCTGATGACCCCCGTCATGGGCGTCGCCCTCGGCGTCGTCCTGCTGGGGGAGGGCGTCACCTGGAACATGGTCATCGGCGGCATAATCGCGCTCGCCGGCGTCGGCATCATCGGCGTCCGCCGCAACCGCCGCTTCCCTGAAGCCCCGGTTGGCGACAAGATCGGCCAATGAGTCTCACCCTGATCGACGCCCCCAGCCCTAATTTCAACGAGCGGCTCCACCCGCTCGACATGCTGGTGCTGCACTATACCGGCATGAAGGACGGCCCCTCCGCGCTCGCCCGCATGCGCGAAGACATCGAGCCCCGCGTCTCCGCGCATTACATGGTGGAAGAAGACGGCCGCGTCTTCGTCCTCGTCCCCGAAGACAAGCGCGCGTGGCAGGCCGGCCGCTCATGGTGGCGCGGCGATGAAGACCTCAACTCCCGCTCCATCGGTATCGAGATCGTGAACCCCGGCCACGAATGGGGCTACCGCCCCTTCCCCGACGCGCAGATCGCCGCCGTCATCGAACTCTGCCAGGGCATCCTCGCCCGCTGGCCCATCCCGCAGAACCGCATCGTGGCGCATTCGGACATCGCGCCAGACCGCAAGGAAGACCCCGGCGAACTCTTCCCGTGGAAGCGCCTCTCCGAACACGGCATCGGCCTCTGGCCC
Organism: uncultured Rhizobium sp.; assembly: GCA_964529555.1. GTDB lineage: Bacteria > Pseudomonadota > Alphaproteobacteria > Caulobacterales > Hyphomonadaceae > UBA7672. The sequence continues at coordinate 1,089 of CAZGWV010000004.1, read as the reverse complement.
GAGCCCCAGCGCCCCGAACCGTGGATGATGCACGGCGCCGCGATGGGCGACGCCGGTCTCACCGTCGACAATTTCCGACTCGCGCTCGCCGCCATCGGCTACAGGATCGCGACAGTCGGCGCCTATGACGAGCCCATGGCCGCCGTCGTCCGCGCCTTCCAGCGCCGCTGGCGCCCCGAGCGCATAACCGGCGAGGGCGACACCGACACAATCGTGTTGGCGCACTCGGTCTCGGCATTAGCCTCAGCCTGATCTGCCCGCTCATCTTACTCCTCTCCCCCTTGTGGGGAGAGGGTAGGGTGAGGGGGGCCGTGGGACGGTAAGCCCTCGCGACAACTCGCCTGCCTCACAGCCCCCCACCTCCTACCTCCTCCCCACAAGGGGGAGGAGCGAGCCACTCAAGCTTGCCGGAGTGTGAGTTGGATAAGCTGCAGATTTCACCCCACCCGGTACTGAAGTGCGCCCACGCCACACACCGCCACGGAACCGCAGTATGACAGAAACGCTAATTCCCCGTTCACCATTGAGTATGCATCATCTCAATCGGTTGAACGGAGTTCCGCATGACTCCCGACGTCATTCATCGCCTGGTCTATCTCAGCACCGCCGTCGGCGTGCTGCGCGCCGATGAACTCGACCGCATCTGGCTCCGCGCCCGCGCGTCGAACGCCTCATCGGACCTCACCGGCCTCATGCTCTTCCATCAGGGCGTCTTCCTGCAGGCGATCGAAGGCCCCGCCGCCGGCGTCGCCGGCCTGTTCGAACGCATCCGCCGCGACCGCCGCCACGCCAATCTCATCGTCCACGAATCCGGCCCGGTCGATCAACGCGCCTTCGCCGGCTCCCCCATGCACTACATCTCCGCCCGCAATCTTTCCCCCGGCGAGAAGCAGGCCTTCGTCAATCTCCACCACGCCGTCACCGCCCGCCCCGCCACGATCGCCCCCCCAGCGCCCGGCGCCGACAACGGCCTCTCCCACTTTCTCACCGCCTTCCGGCTGCGGACGGCTTAGACCTCGCCTGCCGACAGAGACCCCCACCTGTCCGCCCCCTAAGTACGGGGCGGAACCCTGCAGCGCCAGCTTACCC
>CAZGWV010000003.1:50215-63901 GCA_964529555.1 uncultured Rhizobium sp. | reverse complement strand
GTCTCCTCGATGATCGCCTTGGCTTCGAGGGGGCGTTCGAGGAATTCCATGGCGAAGGCGCGCTCTTCCTTCGGGTCGTCGCGGCGGAGAACGTAGACGTCGGGCGTGCGGCGGCGGCCGCCGGCGATGACGGTTTCGATCTCGGCGCCGGGGAGTTGGCCGACGATGGCGCCGCTGCCGTCGAGCGCGATCAGGCGCTGGCTGGTGACGGCGAAGTGCGCGGCGGCGGGAAGCTTCTGCAGCATCTTGCGGAAACCCCACAGCGAGAGCGCGAACATGGCGAGCGCAAAGACGATGTAGAGCGGCGTGAAGGCGGCCAGCATGGAAGCCTGGGCCGCGTTTATGGCGATGGATTCGACGAAGCGCAGGCTGAGCATCAGCGCGATGACGAGCGAGGATATGCCGGCGAGACCGTAGAGCAAGCGGCGGCGCGACGTCTCGGCCTTGCGCAGATCGATCGAGGCGGAGCCGCTCCACACCAGCGTTTCGCCGGGTGCGAGATGGTCGGTCGACAGATTGGCGGCGTCGCTCACATATCGCTCCTGTCCCTTCGCCGGCATGACCCGGAGCAGGTTCTAAGGGTGCTCGCTCTTGCTAGAGACGATCTCAGCAGGCTTCCGCCCGCGCCCCTCGGATCGCGGCACATTAGTGCATCCTGAGATCGGGGCAAGGACTGTGGCGAGGCGGGGCGGGGCGCGCTGGCCTACCTGGTGCGGTCTTCGACGGGCGCGGCGATGGCGAGGGTTTTCCTGATCTTCTCGGCGACCTCGAGCGGGCGTTCCATGTTGAACAGGACGAAAGGCGGGTAGGCGTGTGTCTTCGGGCTGCGGTTGAGGCGGATGTGGCCACGCGCCTTCGTGCCGGTGACGACGATGGGCTGGGGATCGACGAGGCGGCCATCGGCGCGCCCCTCGCCGCCGGTGGCGATGGTCCATGTCGCCATGGGGCGCAACAGGTCGACCGAGACGAGGCGGCGGTTGGTGAGCATGGCGACCTGCCGGGCGGGAGCGGCGGACGACTTCCAGAAGAACCACGCGACGCGCGCGAGCAGGATGCCGCCCACGACCCAGGCGAGCCATTTGAAGCCGGAGCGGTCGCCCTGGATCACGAGGACGAGCAGGGCGATGACCACGATGGCGGCAAGACCGAGCCGGATGAGCAGCGCGCGGTTGAGCGCGCCGAGCGCGCGGCCTGCGCCCTTGCCCTGCCACAGCACATGCTCGTCCTTCTGCAGATGGCCGCGCAGGCCGGTGAAGAGTTTGTCGATGGGGATGGCGCCGGGCGGCAGGGGCGCCGCGGCGGGCGGAGGGTTGGCTGGTTCGTCGCTCATCATTTGCTCCAGCGGTCCGGCTCCAGCGGTCGAAGGTGTCGCTGTCCGGCTCTGGCGCCGATGCCAGCGAAAGTCTGTCCGTGCGCCTTGGAATAGGTGGAAGATAGCCGCGTGGCCGGGAGTGGCAAGCCGGGCGTGAGATCAGGCGTGAGATCAGGCGGGAGGACAGCCTTGCCAGTGGCGGGTCAGCGCGTCGCGCCATGCGGTTTCGCCTTCGGCGCCGGGGAAGACTTTCACCAGCTTGAGCAGGAAGTTGGCATAGCCCGGATGGTTGGGCAGGCCGAGGCGGGCTTCGATGACGTGGCCGAAGGTGGCGTCGGTGATCATCTCGCCGCCACGGTCGCCGGCGCGCATATCCTCGAAGGCCGGGCCGGAGATGCGGAAATGGTTCTGGGCGCCCTTTTCCGACGTGTAGAGGAATTTGGCTGTCGCCTCGCCGAGCACGCGCAGGATGGGAGCGTTCTCTTCCGGCCAGGCGAGGGCGAAGCCGAAGGTGAAGTCCTTCGGTTCGCGCGGCCCGTGGACGGCGAAGTCCGCGAGGTCGAAGTCATACATGCGCCAGGGCGCGGGCGGGGCGTCGAACGCCACGGGCTCGGCTGTCTCTTCGCTGAGGCGGACGGAGAACGTGCGCGTCGGGCTGGTGGAGAGATCGAGCCAGGCTTGCGGGAGTTGCGTCGCATCGCGCCGCAGGCGGCCGCCGACGAGACTGAGCGCTTCGACCGTGGCGGGGGCGCTGGCGCCTTCGGGGAAGCGCGCGATGACATAGGCCGCATCCGTGCAGGGGGCGACCATTTTGGCGACGTGCAGTTCCTGCGGGGTCGGGATGTGAACGAAGATGCGCTCGGGCATCGAGCCGTCCTGGTTGGAGCGGACATAGGACAGCGTGGTGCCGATGGGGTGGCTGGCGGCGGGCACGGTGGCGGTTTCTTCTGCGGCGGGCGGCGCGCCCTCGCGCGCGAGCAGCGGCAGGACGAAGCTGAGCAGGGCGACGCCGATGATGCATCCGACCGAGATGGCGAGGCGCAGGCGAAGCTCGCGCTGGAGCGGGACTTCCTCGGGATTTGCGCCAGCCGTCAGGAAGGCGGAGGCGAACATGTTGGTCATCACCAGCCGGGGGCGCGGCAGGTCCGGCTTGCGGATGCGCTCGATCCGGTAGGACAGGCGGATCGCCAGGATCCACGACACCATTGCGGCCACGGCCAGCGCGCCCATGAGAAGAAGAATGACAATAGTCATGGGGCGATTTGCAGCCAGAACGGGGCGGGCGTCCAGCGGGAACGTGCTTCGGGCGCGCATTTGCCCCTGTGAATTATGGCGGGCTGACGCCGATCCCGCTTGGCGCCGCGCGGGAGTATCACCGGCTGAAGGATGCGCATGTCAGCTAGAGCTCTTTCGGCGGGGCGTGGGAGTCGATCTGGATCCAGGTCTGTTCGGAGAAGGCGAGCATGGCGCCGGATTCGCTGAAGAGGGCGGAGCCGGCGAAGTGCTTGCGGCGGTCCTGTCCCTTGCGCCAGGCGATGACGACGATGGGCGCGTCGGCGGCCGGGCGCGCGAGGATGCGGGCTGACATGCGGCCCAGCAGGATCGGTTCGGACTCGATGGCGAAGGCGCCGGGGCAGTCGAGCGCGGCCCAGAGGAATTCGGGCGCGATGAGGCCGGATGCGTCGGCGAGGTCCGGCGTCGGTTGCCAGGGCGCGGCGACGATGGGGAAGAGGTTCGGGTTCTCGACGCCGGCGGGGTCCTTGAGCCAGTCGGGGAAGATGCGCAGGCCGTCGCCGGGCGCGCGGGCGGGGCCGCAGACGAAGCAGTGCGGCAGGACGTGATCCTCCGCGCCGCGATAGGTCTGAGCGGCGACGCGGGCGGCTTCGAGGCCGGGCGAGCGCGCGTCGGGCGTGGCGAGGTGCGTGGGGCGGGCGGACATGATGAGCGTGGGCGGGCTGTCGGCGGACATCACCGCGACGCCGTCCTCGCTGGGCGTTGTATGCATGGCCGTGTCGAGCGGGATGGGCGCGCGGAGCGTCACCTCGACGGATTCGGCATCGGGAAAGAGCTGCGCCACGCGGCCGGCGGAATAGCCGCCATTGCCGGAATCGTGCGGGCCGTTGAAGCGGCGGGCGATGCTGATCGAGCGTGCAGGCGGCAGAACTGTCATGTGGCGCAGACTAGCGAATCCGAGCGCCGTGGCCAGAGTCGATGGGCGCTGGCGCTTTGTGCGCGCGTCTGGCAGGCAGGCCGGGCAACAGGAGTGGACGCATGAAGAGATTGCTGATCGCGGCGGCGCTGATGGCGGGGGCGTGCCAGACAACCGATGCGCCGGGGCGCGCGGTGGCCAGTGTGGCGACGGGCGTTGCGGCCGAGCCGGCGGCTTCCGATGTCATCGTGCTGGGGCGCGGCTACACGATCGCGTCAAAGGCGCTGGGCGAGACGCGGCGGATCAATGTCTACGTGCCGCCGGGATATGACGGGGGGAGCGAGGCTTACCCGGTGCTCTATCTTGTCGATGGCGGGACGGATCAGGATTTTGTGCATATTTCGGGGCTGTCCCAGCACGCCACGATCAGCGGCAGCTTTCGCGAGATGATCGTCGTCGGGATCGAGACGGTGGACCGCCGGCGCGAGCTGACGTTTCCGGCGGCCAACGATCCGGCGTTGCGGGAGGATTATCCGACGCATGGCGAGAGCGCGAAGTTCCGCGCCTTCATTGCGGACGAGGTGAAGCCGTGGGTGGCGCAGCACTATCGCACCGACGGGCACGATGCGGTGATGGGGGAGTCGCTCGCCGGGCTGTTCGTGGCGGAGACGCTGCTGCGCCAGCCGGATCTGTTCGACGGGTATGTCGCGATCGATCCGAGCATGTGGTGGGACCATGCGGCGCTGTCGCTGCAGGCGCGGGCGTTGCTGGGATCGCATGACGAGGGTGAGCGCATCTTCTACATGGCGGTGGCCAATGGCGTGCCGGCGATGCGCATGGGGCAGGGTGTTCTCGCGCAGGTGATCAACACGGCGACGCCGGATGGGCTCAGCTTCACCTATGTCATCATGGACGATGAGGAGCATTCGACGATCTATCACCGCGCGGCGCTCGATGCGCTGCGGATCGTGTTCGCCAATCCGGCAGGGTAGCGGTCAGCTTTCCATCGCGTGGCCGGCTTCGCGCCAGGCCTTCATGCCGCCATCCATGGCGACGGCGTGCATGAAGCCGAGCGAGCGGAGCGTGGCGGCGGCCAGCGTGGAAATCTTGCCGAACTCGCAGACCGTGACGATGCGGACGGTGGGGTCGGGGAAGGCTTCGTTGACGCGCAGTTCAAGCTGGCCGCGCGGCAGGTGCATGGCGCCGGGCAGGTGGCCGGCGTCGAACTGATCCTTCTCGCGCACATCGACCACGACGAGATCGTTCTGGCGTCTGGCGGCGCGCCGCGCCAGTTCGTCCATCGACATGAAGGGGACGGAGCCGGAGGCTTCCGACAGGAGCTGGGCCACGGATTTGCGGCCGCTCATGTTGACGCGCAGCGCTTCGGTGAGGTGGGTGGGCGCGGAGATATTGAGGGCGCGCATCATGGCGACGAATTCGGCGCGGTCGGTTTTCTGCAGGCGCGGATTTGTGGCGATCTCCTCGCCGATCGTGGAGCCGGCGCGGCCCTTGTATTCGTGCGCGGGATGGATGTGCGTGGCGGGATCGAGCTTCAGGAGGCGGTTGAACAGGCTGTCGTAAAGCTGGTCCGGGTCGCCGGTGGGCAGGTCGGTGCGGCCCGTGCCGCCGATCAGCAGCGTGTCGCCGGTGAAGACGTGGTCGCGGACGTGGAGCGAGGTCGAGTCCGCCGTGTGGCCGGGCGTGGCGAGCGCCTGCACGCGCAGCGCGCCGACGACCAGCATGTCGCCATCGTCGAGCCGCAGGTCGACGAAGGGCGCGGCGGAGAGATGGCTCATCACCACCTGGGCGTCGAGGGCGCGGGCGATGTCGCGCGCGGCGGAGAAATGGTCGGCGTGCGTGTGCGTGTCGATGGCGTAGCGCAGGGCGATGCCGTGTTTCGAGGCGATGCCGCGATAGCGCTCGATGGCGCTGATCTCGGGATCGATGACGGCGCCCGCATGGGTGTCCGTGCAGCCGAGAATGTAGGAGCGGCAGCCGCCAACCTCGATGGTTTCGATGATCATGGGCGCTCTCCTGCGTCAGGCAATCAGTCTAGACAAGCAGTGGCGAAGTGAACAGTGCGAAAGCCTCAGAGGACGCGCTTGCGCATTTCAACGAGGTGGAAGTCGCGAGTGGTTTCGCCGGTGGCTTCGCTGAAGGGAAAAGGAAGCGTCGTCCCCGTGAGGCGGTAGCCGCGGCGTTCGTACCAGGCGATGAGTTCGGCGCGGACGTTGATGACGGTCATCACCATCTCGTTGGCGCCCCAGAGATCGCGGATACGGCGCTCGGCTTCGGCGATGATCTGCTTGCCAAGGCCGCCGCCCTGCGCGCGCGGGTCGAGCGCGAACATGCCGAAATAGGATGCGTTGACCGGCTGGCCCGGCTGGCTGAGGCCCTGGAGCAGGCAACAGCCGGCGAGCTTGCCGGCTTGCTCCGCGATCAGGAAGCGCGAGTCCTCGCGCGCGATCAGGCCGAGCACTTCGTGCAGGCTGGTGCGCGGGCCTTTGAGGAGGTGGGCCTCGGAGGCCCAGCTGCCTTCGGTTTCCGGGCTGCGGTAGGCGCGCTCGATCAGATCGACGAGCGCGGGCGCGTCGGCCTGGCGTGCATAGCGGAAGGCGAGGTCGGTCATGCGTGACTCCTCGTGCCGCTAATCCATGACGGTGACGGGCCGTCAAGATCGGGGAGGCGGCAAAGCTTGGCAGATGCGTGCGCATACGCGCCGGATTGCCGTTTCCGGCGCATGAATGTTTCATCGTCGCGTCGGTCATACGTGTATCGCCTTCCTGCGGTTGACATGCTGACGTGAACTCCCATGTCCCACAGGGACCGGCTGTTGCAGGGCTGGACATCATCATCCCCTATCGGAGATTCGACCACAGGAGCGGACGTGGATCTATTTGAAGCATGGCGCCGGCAAGTTGAGGCGTATCCCTGGCTGGCGACTGTTGCGGGGCTGGTCTTGCTTGCCGCGGCGGCGCTGCTGGCTCACTTCTTCGCGAAGCTGGTGCTGACGGCCTTGCTGCGTCGGGGATTGGCGGCGGCGGGGTCGAACGTGGCGCCGGAAACAACGCGGCGGGCGGCTGGGCGCGTCGTGGGTATCGTGCCGGCTCTGATTATTCATTCCGGCGTCGCTTTCGTGCCGGATGTGCCAGCCCTCGCCATCGTCGTGACGCAGAACGTCATGGCGGCGATCATGATCGTCAGTGTGATGTTCGCGATCTCGTCCGTGCTCGACGCCGTGAATGGCGCCTATCAGATGCGGCCCGAGGCGCGTGCGCGTCCCATCAAGGGTTATATCCAGGTTCTGAAGATCACGCTCTACATCGCATCGGCCGTGCTGATCGTGGCGGTGATGGTGGAAGAGTCGCCGCTTCTGCTGCTGTCGGGGCTCGGCGCGATGGCGGCGGTCCTCATGCTGGTGTTCAAGGATACGATCCTGTCGCTGGTGGCGTCGCTGCAGCTGTCGTCGAACGACATGCTGCGTGTGGGCGACTGGATCGAGATGCCGTCAGCCGGCGCCGATGGCGATGTGATCGATATCGCGCTGCACACCGTGAAGGTGCAGAACTGGGACAAGACGATCACCACCATCCCGACATGGAAGCTGATCAGCGAGAGCTATCGCAACTGGCGCGGCATGAAGGAGTCGGGTGGGCGGCGCATCAAGCGGGCGCTGCCGATCGACATGAACAGTGTTCGCTTTCTTACCGCGGAGGATCGCAGCCGGTTGAAGAAACTGGCTCTGCTGTCCGACTATCTCGGCGGCAAGGAAATCGAGATCGACGACTGGAATGCGCGTCTGGGAAAGACGGCCGAAGCATCCGCCAACATGCGGCGGCTTACCAATATCGGCACGTTCCGCGCGTATGTTCTGGCCTATCTGCGCGCGCATCCGAACATCGCGCAGAACATGACGCTGCTGGCGAGGCAGTTGCAGCCGGTGCGTGATGGTTTGCCGCTCGAGATCTACTGCTTCACGCGCACGACGGTATGGGCGGAGTATGAGAACATCCAGTCGGACCTGTTCGATCACCTGCTGTCCGTCATGCCCGAGTTCGGGCTGCGCCTGCATCAGAGCCCGAGCGGGGCTGACATCGCACGCCTGAATGTGGCGACGGGGCGGGAAGCCGCCTGACGGGCGGATCGACGACTTGCCAAGGGCCGCTGGCGTGTCTCTTACTCTGCACGGAGGAGGCGGCGCCATGCGGAAAACAGGATTTCGAGTGTCGGGCATGCCGGCCGTCGGCGCGCTGCTGGCTGCATGTCTCGGTTTGTCCGCAGCGCAGGCGCAACAGCTGCCGGCCGATGATCTGTTCTGCCATCCCGAAAGCCATCCGCACGATGCGGTGGCGGCCGCGCCCTATTCGCATCGCGTGATGTTCGAGGATGAGCATGTGCGGGTGCTGGAGATCCATCTGCCGCCGGGGGCGAGCGAGCCGGTGCATGTCCATGCGCTGCCGAGCGTGATCCACGGCGAGACGGGCGGGCAGGGCGGCGCGAAATTCCTGTACACCGCGTATCGCTGGATGAATGGCGAGTTCATCAAGGTGCGTGAGAACGAGATCGACGCCTCGGCGGGGACGCGCGCGGTGTGGACCGGGCCGGAAGGTCCGCACGCCATCACCAATATCGGGCCGGTGGGCGTGAAGTTCACGCGCGTCGAGATCAAGCCGGAAAGCTGCGCGCGCTGACGCTTCGGGCCGCGTGACGCGCCTGACAGGCGCTGCGCGGCGAAGCGAATTCGCGTCGGGCGCGTATCCGGCTGGCGTTGTAAACCATAGTCAGCTGTTTTCCATCGCCGCTCCAATTGGTAGCGTCCTTGCATTCGGACGGGGGTAATGGGCGGGATCAACGACAAATCCGCAGACGGCGCGCCAACGACGGTCAATCCCGTCGAGCTTGCTCTCGCGCGTGCGCGCGACGGCGGAGACGGCGCCGCCGTATTCGATTTTCTCAAGCGGCAGGAAACGCTGATCGACGCGCAGGTGCGCGAAGCGAAAGCGCATGTGGCGCAGCTGGGCCGGCAGCGCTGGCGCGATATCATCATCTCGCTGCTGGGCATCGCGATCCTCGCGACGGGCGGGCTGTTTGTCTGGGATGCGTCCCAGGCGCGCGGCGTCGCGATCGAGCCCTTCCGCGTGCCGGCGGATATGGCGGCGCGCGGGCTGGATGGCGTGGTGGCGGCCACGCAGGTGATGGACCAGCTGTTTGCGATGCAGGAGGCGACCGAATCCATTCGCGCGCCGTCGACCTACGCGAACAATTGGGGTGAGGATATCGCCGTCGAGATTCCCAACACCGGCGTCACGGTGGGCGATCTTCGCAGTTCGCTGCGCGCCTGGTTTGGCCAGCAGGTGCGGCTGAGCGGCGAGGTCATCAGGTTGCCGGATGGGCAGGTTGCCGTGACTGTGCGTGTCGGCTCGGGAACGGCCGAGCGGTTTACCGGCGCCGAGAACGAGTTCGATGCGTTGATCCGGCAGGCGGCGGAGTCGGTCTACCGCCAGACGCAGGCCTATCGCTACAGCATCTGGCTGAGAAACAATGACCGCGTGGACGAGGCGACGCAGATCGTCGCCGGGCTGGCGGGCAGCGCGAAGGCGGAAGATCGTCTCTGGGCGATCAATACGCTCGCCGCGCGTACCGAAGATGTCGATGCGGCTATCCTGCTGCACGAGCGCGGTCTGCGGCTCGATCCGAACTTTACGCCCATTCTCTATAATATAGCCAATCTCGAGAGCGCGCGCGGACGGGAAGGCAAGGCGCTCGACTATCTCTCGCGGCTGCTCGCCGTTGAAGACACGATACGGCGCCAGATCAATCCGGCGCGGCTGGACCAGGTCCTGCTGTCGGCGCGATCCGCACATGCCGCCCTGCAGCAGGATATACCGCAGGCATGCGCGCTTGCGCGGCAGGAAATGGAAAGCGCCAGCGATCGCGGATCGCAATTGCTGATCCCGCTGAATGTGGCTTCGTGCTACAGCAATGCGCGCGATGTTGTGGCGGCAAGACAAGTGCTGGCCGACCTCGGACTGGACGACCCCGCACGCATGGCCGAGCGTATCGGTCTGCTTGCGCCTGACAGTGAAATAGAATCGGCGATCGCCATGTCGCTTGGCGACCAGGAAGCGGCCTATCGCATCCTGAAGGGCGTGCTGGTCGCGATCTCCGACCCGGACCTGCCTTACAATCTGCTGATCGATCAATCGATCCTGGTGAAATCCTATGTAGCGGCCGCTGCTGCGCATACTGGCCGGATTGCGGAGGCGCGGGAGATCGCCGCCACGCTGCCGGAAAGCTGCACGTCCTGCATTCGTGCATCCGGCTTGATCGAGGCGCTGGCCGGCAATGCCGATGCGGTCAGGCATCTGTTCGGGCGGGCAATGGAAGAAGGCGCGAATCTGCCCACCACGTACGGCGAATATGCCGAGGCGCTGGTGATCCTGAAGGATTGGCATGGCGCTATCGCTCAGGCGCAGACGGCAATGGCAATGGCGCCGCACTGGGCCGATCCGCACATGGCGTGGGGCGATGCGCTGATGGGTCTGGGCGAGCATCGGGCCGCCGCCGGCAGGTATCGGGAAGCGGTGCGGCTGGCGCCGAACTGGGGGGCGGGCTGGATCGCGCTGGGCAGAGCCTATGCCGCGGGCGGGGACCTGAAAGGCGCGCGCGATGCGTGGACACGCGGCGCAGCATTGCCGCTCTCGCCGGCGGATCAGGCCGAGGTGACGCGCCTGATGGCGCGGCTCTGACAATCGCTGCATCGCTGCTTGCACCTGGCGCTGCGTCGTTGACGCATCATTGCTGCGATGCGGGAGGGGCTTGTCCGGCGCTTTTACGTACACATCTGTGACTGGGAGGCGCTGACAACGTCAACGCGACCTTAATTGCGTGCCTGTAGGCTATTTTCTCTGCACGCCAGCCGGTGGTCCCCCATGAACCTTCTCGACGGCCTCAAGAGCGACTGGATCTATATCAGCGGCTTCCGCCGTATCATCGGCGCGATCGGCAAGTTCGATCCCGATGCGGAGTACACGCTGGCGGACGCGATCGAGGATGCGGTCGACGATCACACGGACCGGGTGTTCATCTCCTTCGAGGGGCAGGAGATCACCTATGCCGATTTCGACGCGCGGGCGAACCGCTTTGCGCATTGGGGGCAGAGCGTCGGGCTGAAGGCGGGCGACACGGTCGCGCTCTTCATGGAGAACCGGCCGGACTATATCGCCTTCTGGGCGGGCATGGCGAAGATTGCGGTGCGGACTGCGCTGATCAACTACAATCTCGCGGGGGCGGGTCTTGCGCATTGCATTGGTGTGGTGGACTGCAAGGCTATCGTGTTGAACCCCGAACTGGCGGCGAACTTCGCCTCGGCGCGGGCGTCCGTGACGTTGCCGCTGGGCGCGTTCGTGTTGGGCGGGGCGGCGGACGGCCTGACACAGATCGACGATGCCGTGAATCAGGCGGGGCCGGGGCGGTTGGACAAATCGGTGCGGGCCGGCGTGAAGGGCGGCGACATTGCTCTTTATATCTATACGTCGGGGACGACGGGTCTGCCGAAAGCGGCGAAGATCACGGGTGTGCGGGCGCGCGGCCTGATGCGCGTGTTCAAGGACGCGACAGAGGCCGGGCACAATGAGCGTATCCTGCTGACGCTGCCGCTCTATCACGCGACGGGCGGCATGTGCGGCGTGGGCACGGCGCTGAATGCGGGCGCGCGGATCATCCTGCGCCGGAAATTCTCGGCGACGCATTTCTGGCAGGAAGCGATCGACAATGACGCGACCATGCTGGTCTATATCGGCGAGCTTGGGCGCTATCTGATGAATCAGCCGCCGAGCGTGCTGGAGAAGAGCCACAAGATCACCAAGGGATTCGGCAACGGCCTGCGCGCGGATGTGTGGGCCGAGTTCGTCGAGCGGACGGGGATCAAGCGGCTGGTCGAGTTCTACGGTTCGACCGAGGGCAATGTGAACTTCTTCAATCTCGACGGGAAGATCGGCGCGGTGGGGCGTATTCCGCGGCTGCTGCGCTCGCGCTTGCCGGCGCGGATCATCCGGTTCGACGTGGAGACCGAGGAGCCGATACGCGGGCCGGACGGGCTCTGCATGGAGGCGGCGGCGGACGAGGTGGGCGAGGCGGTTGGGCCGATCACGCATGAGCCGCGCCAGCGTTTCGACGGGTACAACGACGAGAAACAGTCGCAGAAGAAAATCCTGCGCGACGTGTTCGCGAAGGGCGACAAGTGGTTCCGCACCGGCGACCTGATGAAGATGGATGCGGACGGCTATATCTATTTCGTGGACCGCATCGGCGACACGTTCCGCTGGAAGGGCGAGAACGTATCGACGAGCGAGGTGGAGATCGCGATCTCGTCGCTGCCGGGCGTGACGCATGCCATCGTCTATGGCGTGGCCGTGGCGGGGCAGGATGGGCGCGCGGGCATGGCCGCCATTTCGCCGCGCGAGGGCGTCGATCTGAAGGCGCTGTACGCGCACATGGCGAGGCATCTGCCAACCTATGCGCGGCCGATCTTCGTGCGCTTCCAGGCGGAGGCGGAGACCACGGGGACGATGAAATACCGCAAGGTCGACCTGGTGAAGGATGGCTTCGATCCGATGAACACGCGCGATGCCCTGTTCGTGGTCAACAATGAGGCGCAGACCTATGTGCCGATCACGCCTGAAGTTCACCGCGACATTGTGAGCGGGAAGATCAGGCTTTAGCCGCCGCGGGTGGGGAGCACGGCCTCGTCCCTGGAAGGACGAGGCCCGCCCGTGGATCGGGAATTGTCAGGTCCAGATATCGCCAAGCGCGAGTTGCTCGAGGAAGCTCGGGCCGAGCGGCTGGTGGTAGGCCGTGCCGTTTGCCCAGTCGTCGAGGCGGGAGACGACGGACTGGACAGACGGGCCGGTGCGCACGCGGAAGCCATCGAGGAAGCGCGCGAGCTCGCGCAGGCGTCCTTCCTCGAGATCGACATTGTCGGCGGCTTTTGCTTCCGACAGGCGCCAGCCAGCGACGTCCCAGTTCAGCGCGACGGCGGCGGGAATGGCGCCGCGCCAGAGATAGACGGCCATGCGGCCTTCCGCGATGCGCTGGGCGTGTTCGGCCAGGCAGTTGCGGAATTCGAGCGCCAGAGCGTCGAGCTGCTTGCGCGTGGCGACACGCACGAACGGATCGGGAAGCGCCGGGGCGGGATCGGCCGGACGGAATGCGTCGGGCGTCAGGTCTTCCTGCGCGCGGCGGCTCACGGCGAAGATGTCGCCGCCGGAACCCCAGCGGCGGGCAAGACGCGCGGCGGCATCCGGCGAGCGCATGCGAACGGCGAGGTTGAACGCACGCGCGAGATCGGCCGCCGCCTGGGCGGAGGGCATGACGCTGACGACCGGCGCCGTGCGCAGGATCGGCGGCAGGGCCGCGATCGGGGCGAAGGAGGCGGGGCGGACCTCATCGAGATGGCGCAGGACTTCGTTCGCCATCGGCTCGGCGAGCAGATCGACGAAGGTGGCGTAGTCGGCGACGCGCCAGAGCTGTTCACCCGCCTTGGAAAGCGCGCGCATCAGGCCGGTGGCGTTTACGCCGGCGATGGCTTCGGCGACGAGGGCGTCGCGCTGGTATTCGACCAGATGACGCAGCTCGGACGGCGAGGGCTCGCGGGCGGCGACCCCGGAGAGCAGGATTGCTGCAGCGTGGCGGCGCGCGGCCGGCAGGGCGAAGAACTCGCCATGCGGCGCGGGCCACACGCGGGCGATCGCATCGGCGAACTCGCCGGCGAGAAACGCCAGCAGGGGCGTCGCCGTGCGTGCACGCTGGGGCGCACGCTGGATGAATTGCGCGACCATGGCCGCGTCTCCTCTCGACACACGCCCGCGATCCCGCCGGTGAAAGCGGAGCAGGCGAGGACGCGCACCTGCTTCAGGGCAGGGACGCGCCGGTTCTGTTTTGCGAGGTCAGACGCTACCGAGCCAAAGCACGGGGCGCCGACCGGCCCCCGTGAACAAACACAGGGGCAAACTGATTGGGTTCAGTCGCCTCATCGGCTGCTGTGGCTCCAGCTTCATGTCGGGAGAGAATGTCCCCCGACCCGCGACCGTCTGACGCAAGATTTGGGCGGCATTTTGGCGCCGCGCAAAATCGATCTAGATAATGAGCTCGAAGAGGAGGCGGTCCATGTTCGTGCGATTGACGTTTGCAGCTTCGATCCTGGCGCTGGCGGCGGCGTGCGCGC
>CAZGWV010000003.1:48155-50115 GCA_964529555.1 uncultured Rhizobium sp. | reverse complement strand
TTCGTGCGATTGACGTTTGCAGCTTCGATCCTGGCGCTGGCGGCGGCGTGCGCGCCTGAACAACAGGAAACGCCTGCAACGCCGGAGACGCCGCCTGCGGCTGAAGCTCCCGCGCCCGTGCTTGCGGCGGACGAGATCGCAGCGCCTGCGGGCGAGATCAGCGTGACAGGACCGCTTTCGGGCGCGCGCATCACGAGCCCGTTGATCGCGGAGGGTTCGGCCGACAATACCTGGATGCACGAGGGCATCCTGATCGCGGAGATCGAGGTGGATGGTCAGGTCGTCGCGCAAGGCCCCGGCCAGCAGCAGGAGCCGGACAACTGGACCAATCCGGGCCCGGTGCGCTTCAAGGCCGAGCTGCCGTTCACCGTGGCGGTGGAGACGCCAGCAGTGCTGGTGCTTCAGGAGAGCATGCCGCGTCCGTTGAGCCCGGACAGCGACGAGAGCGGCCCGGCGCGCACGCTGCGCATTCCTGTCGTGCTGGTTCCGGCGCCGCAGTGATCGTATTTCGCCCTGAACGCGCGATCCTCGAACTCGACAGCCGCTTTCATAGCGCGGTCGATCCGGCGGATTTTCCCGCCCATACGATCCGCTGGCGCAATCAGCGTTGGGCGGATGGGGTGGGGCTCGGTGCGCTGAGCGACAGGGAATGGATCGAGCATTTCGGCAAGTTCGCACCGCTTGAGGGATCGCTCGAACGGCCGCTGGCGCTGGCGTATCACGGGCATCAGTTCCAGTCGTATAATCCCAACATAGGCGACGGGCGCGGCTTCCTGTTCGCGCAGCTGCGCGATGGGGCGGGCAGGTTGCTTGATCTCGGCACGAAGGGATCGGGGCGGACGCCGTGGAGCCGTACGGGGGATGGCCGGCTGACGTTGAAGGGCGGCGTGCGCGAAGTGCTGGCGGCGGGGATGCTGGAGGCGCTGGGCGTTTATACGTCGAAGGCGTTCTCGCTGATCGAGACGGGCGAACGGCTGGCGCGCAATGACGAGCCGTCGCCGACGCGCTCGTCTGTGCTCGTGCGCCTGTCGCACAGTCATATCCGTATCGGTACGTTCCAGCGGCTGGCCTATGGCGGCGATACCGACGGGATCGGTCAGCTGGTTGAGTATTGCATCCGGCACTATCATCCGGCGGCTGCCGGAGCCGACATGGAGGCCTCGGCTGCGGGGCTGTTGCGCGAAGTGGTTTCGGCGACCGCCGAGCTTGCCGCGCAATGGATGGCGGCGGGGTTTGTGCATGGCGTGCTCAACTCGGACAATATGGTGGTGACGGGGGAGAGCTTCGATTACGGGCCGTGGCGTTTTCTTCCGTATTCCGATCCGAGTTTCATCGCCGCGTATTTTGACGAGACAGGGCTCTATGCCTTCGGGCGACAGCCATCGGCAGCGTTGTGGAACCTGTCGCAGCTGGCTTCGTCGCTGACGCTGGTGGCGTCAGTGCCCCCGCTGGAGGCGGAGTTGGGGCGGTTCGAGGAGCTGTATCGCGATGCGTTCCGGCGGCGCGTGCTGGCGGTGCTGGGGCTGAAGTCGAAGGGGGAGGCGGCGGATCTTACCCTGTTCAAGACGTTCTTCACCTGGATGGGCGAGACGCGGGCGAAGTGGCCGCAGGTGTTCTTCGACTGGTTCGGCGGGGCGGCGAGCGAGGCGCGGGCCGATGCCGGGCCGCTGGGAGCGCTTTATCGGACGCCGGGGTTTGCAGCCGTGCGCGAGGCGTTGATGGGGCATCCGCCGGACCGGCCGGAGCGGCTGTCACACGCCTACTTCAAGGATGCAGCACCTGTGTCGCTTCTGATCGACGAGGTGGAGGCGATCTGGGAGGCGATCGCGGAGGCTGACGACTGGACGGCCTTTCATGGCTGCATGGGGCGAATCGAGTTGGCCCGCAGGGCATTCGACCACGTCCTCGACCACGTCCAAGGTTAAGGCGAAAATATCTCACGAATCCCGGCGTGTGCCCG